>DASQZE010000550.1:0-8915 GCA_035638875.1 Longimicrobium sp. | reverse complement strand
CGGATGGGTGATGTCAGGAACGCGGCAAAACGACAAAGCCCCCGAGTGATCGGGGGCCTTCGTGCGCCGGGACGCGGCGGATCAAGAGACGGTATAGCGGGCGCGGCGCTCGATGTCCATCTGGCGGATGCGCGCCTTGATCGCCTGCTTCCGCCGTTCCGCGCTGTCGAACCCTTCCTCGAACGCGCGGATGAACGCGTCGTCGATGATCGAGGCTTCGGCCAAACGATTCGCTTCGGCCATGCGCTCAGCCCAGGTCATCTGCGTTCCATGGGGACGATCCTTTGCACCCGGTTCAGTAATCATCTTCAGGGCGGCGGCCGTTCGGTTGTGATCGGCGGTCAACCTCAGAACGGTGGTCCGCAGCCATGCAATCTGGCGGTCCCGCTCCTCGTCTTCCTCGCGCTTGACGTTCAGGCGCTCCTCGAACTCGAACGCGAGGTTTGCGCCCGCCGCTCCCAGTTCACCCCGTTTCAGCCGCCGGGGAGGTTCCTTCCACTCCAGGTGCCGCAGCAGGTGGGCAAACCGCACCGCCCCCCAGGCACCGCTCATCAGGAACAGGACCGCGATCGCCACAAGTACGATAACGACGGCCATGCGCGTGGGGAAGAGCCCCCACGGCGTTTCGAAAATCTTCTGCGACAGGGACTTGGCCGGTGACGTCCTTGGTTGCGCGGCCGCACGGGCGCTGCTCGTGGAATCCGGCCGGGCCGTGGTGCTCGCTGCGGGGGTGGGCCCGATGGTATCCTGCGCATGCAGCCGGCCCGTGCCCGCCGCCGGAGCAGCAAGCACGATCATCGTGAGCCACGCGAGCCTGAGTACCAATCCGGCGAATCTGGGCATGTTTACACTGTACCCTTTTATCTGGAATATTTCCAGCCCCCCCTCGATTCCGCGACCTCCTCCCGCAGGAACCGACCGGCGACGTCACCCGCTGAGCCGCGCTCAGTATTTTTAGCGTTTGCGCGGGTTTTCGCGGGGTGTAGATTGTCCGCGCCACGTCCGGCGCCGAACCGGCGAATCCACCCCGTACCGGGACCGCAGAATGCGCACTGTCCGCGAGCTGTTCGACCTGTCCGGCCGCGTGGCCCTGGTCACGGGCGGCGGGCGCGGCCTGGGCGAGCAGATCGCGCATGGGCTGGCCCAGGCGGGCGCCGCCGTGGCCGTGGGCTCGCGCAAGCGCGACGCGTGCGAGGAGGTGGCGCGCGAGCTCGCCGAGGCCTACGGCGTGCGGACCCTCGCGCTGCAGCTGGACGTGTCGTCCGAGGACGAGGTGCGCGCCGCGGTGGAGCAGACGGAGGCTGAGCTGGGCCCCATCGACCTTCTGGTGAACAACTCCGGCACCTCGTGGGGCGCCCCGGCCGCCGAGATGCCGCTGGAGGCGTGGCGCAAGGTGATGGAGGTGAACGTCACCGGCGCCTTCCTGTGCTCGCGCGAGGTGGGCAAGCGGCTCATCGCGCGGGGTGCGCCGGGGGCCATCCTGAACGTGGCGTCCATCGCCGGGCTGCGCGGAACGGCGCCGGAAGTGCTGGATGCGGCGGGCTACAGCGCCAGCAAGGGCGCGGTGATTGCCCTGACCCGTGACCTGGCCGTGAAGTGGGCGCGCCACGGCATCCGCGTGAACGCCGTTGCGCCCGGATTCTTCCCCACGAAGATGACGGAAGTAGTGCTGCAGCACGCCGAAAAGCTGGTGGCGCGCACGATCCCCCTGGGCCGCGTGGGCGGCGACGACGAGCTGATGGGCGCCGCGCTCTTCCTGCTCTCCCCCGCCGCGGGTTACGTCACGGGCCAGGTGCTGGCGGTGGATGGCGGATTGACGGCGGGATGAACGGCAGTGCGAAAGTGCGAAAGTAACTGACTGGCCAAGCCGGGCTCTGATATGAGACGGAGCGGCTGAAGCCGCCGCAACGACTGCGGAAAGCCTCACAGACTGCGTGAGGCTTCACCCGCGACGGCGGACGGCACGGAGCCCGCGCCTGCACGGACTCGGCGGGCGCAGTCCACGCAGGTGGACTTCGTGTAGTTGTTGCGGCGAACTCATTCGCTCGGCTGGATGCGGGCTCCCGCTCCCGGCCGCCGACTCGGCTCGGTGCGTGCTTTCCCGCATTCAGCCGGAACGGAGCGCATGACTGGTTGAAGTCGATCAAGGCAGATGTGATGCAGCACCAGCAGATCCGTAATGGTAAACGTCGCCCAGACCGGGAGTGCGTGATGGCAACGATCCTCGACGAAGAACAGGCCCAGGCCGCGCCCCCCGTGCGCATGGAGATCAGCGACGGGCTGGCCATCATCCGCCTGAACGACCCCGCCCGCCCCGTGAACGTCATCTCCGCCGGCATGCTGGCGGAGATGACGGCGCTGGTGGAGCAGCTGGAGAACGGCGAGGGCGGCGTCCGCGCGGCCATCATCATCTCCGAAAAGAAGGGCAGCTGGATCGCGGGCGCCGACATCGAGGAGTTCAAGCACTTCCAGACCCCCGCCGACGCCGAGGCCGCCAGCCGCGCCGGCCACGAGCTGCTCAACCGGCTGGAGCGCCTGCGCATCCCCGTCGTCGCGGCCATCGACGGCGCGGCGCTGGGCGGCGGGCTGGAGACCGCCCTCGCCTGCACCTACCGCATCGCCACCGACTCGCCGAAGACGAAGATCGGGCTCCCCGAGGTGAACCTGGGCATCATCCCCGGCGCGGGCGGCACGGCGCGGCTGCCGCGGCTCATCGGGCTGCGCGGGGCGCTGGACCTGATGCTCACCGGCAAGCAGCTGGACGGCCGCCGCGCCATGAAGGCCGGCATCATCGACGAAGTCGTCCCCGCGGCCGTGCTGCTGGAAGTCGCCCAGCGGCAGGCATCCGCCCTAGCCGAGCGCAAGCTGCTCCCCCGCGCCGCACGGCCG
Source organism: Longimicrobium sp. (assembly GCA_035638875.1). Lineage (GTDB taxonomy): Bacteria > Gemmatimonadota > Gemmatimonadetes > Longimicrobiales > Longimicrobiaceae > Longimicrobium. The sequence continues at coordinate 6,026 of DASQZE010000550.1, read as the reverse complement.
CACGGCTCCCCGCAGCGCATCGAGAACCTGGCTCCCATGCGCACGCTGATCTTCAGCAAGGCGCGGCAGGGGGTGATGAGCAAGACGCATGGCCTGTATCCCGCGCCGCTGCGGCTGCTCAAGGTGCTGGAGCGCGGCCTGGACAGGACCGTGGACGAGGCGCTGGAGCTGGAGGCACAGGCGTTCGGCGAGCTGGCCGTGACGCCCGAGGCCCGTTCGCTCGTGCACGTCTACTTCACCAGCACGGCGGCCAAGAACGATCCGGGGCTGGCAACGGACGCGAAGGCGAAGGACGTGGACCAGGTCGCCATCGTGGGCGCCGGCTTCATGGGTGCGGGGATCGCCGCCACGTCGGCCGAGGCCGACATTCGCGTCCGCCTGAAGGACGTGAAGCCCGAGGCCGCGGCCAAGGGGCTGCGCACGGCGCGCGAGTCGCTCATCAAGCGGGGCAAGCGCAAGAAGCTGCGGCGCTTTCAGCTCACGGCCCTCACCGACCGCGTGCAGCCCACCACGGAGTACACGGGCTTCCACGCGTCCGACATCGTCGTCGAGGCCGTGTTCGAGGACCTGGACCTCAAGCACCGCGTCATCAAGGAGATCGAGGCCGCGGCGGGCGAGGGCGTGGTCCTGGGCTCCAACACGTCCACCATCCCCATCACCAGGCTGGCGGAGGCCTCCGCGCGGCCGGACCACGTCATCGGCCTGCACTTTTTTTCCCCCGTGGAAAAGATGCCGCTGGTGGAGATCATCGTCCACGCGGGCACGGCGGACTGGGTGACGGCCACCACGCACGCCTACGCCAAGAAGATCGGCAAGACGCCCATCGTGGTGCACGACGCGCCGGGCTTCTACGTGAACCGCATCCTCTCGCCGTACATGGCCGAGGCCGCGCTGCTGCTGCAGGAGGGCGTGCGGATGGAGGACCTGGACAAGGCCATGACGGGATGGGGCTTTCCCGTGGGCCCCGTCACCCTGTACGACGAGGTGGGGCTCGACGTGGCGCAAAAGGCAGGAAAGATCATGGCCGCCGCCTTCGCCGAGCGCATGGGCAACCCGCCGACCGTCGTGGACAAGCTGGTGGACGACGGCCGTCTGGGCCGCAAGAACGGCAAGGGCTTCTACACGTACGACAAGGAAGGCAAGAAGGGCGATGCGGACGAGGCCGTCTACGCCCTGTTCGGCGCCCCGCCAAAGAAGGAGATGCCCCGCGAGGACATCCAGGAGCGCCTGGGGCTGGTGATGGTGAACGAGGCCATCCGCACGCTGGAAGAGGGCGTGCTGCGCTCCGCCCGCGACGGCGACGTGGGCGCCGTGTTCGGCATCGGCTTTCCCCCGTTCCGCGGCGGGCCGTTCTGGTACGTGGACACCGAGGGCGCGCAGTCCGTGCTCACGCGGCTGCGGGCGCTGGAGGCGCGCTACGGCAAGCGCTTTGCGCCGGCGGCCCTGCTGGAGGAGATGGCCCGCGACGGACGCCGCTTCTTCGACGACGACGACGACGGAGACGCGTGATGCCAGCCGCCGTGCCGGTGCGGGAGGTCGCGCCCGGCGTGCACCGCATCTCCGTGCCGCTTCCGTTTCCCCCGCGCGAGGTGGCGGCGTGGATCCTGGAGGGCGACCGCGGGCACGTGCTGGTGGATACGGGGATCGACACGCCCCCGGCCCGCGGCGCCCTGCGCGAGGCCGCGGAGGATGTCGGCGTGACCCCCGCGACGCTGCGGGACGTGGTGCTGACGCACGCCCACATCGACCATTACGGCCTGGCGGGCCCGGTGCGCGACTGGAGCGGCGCCACGCTCTCCATGCACGCCCGCGAGGAGCAGCTGGCCACGCGCTGGGTGCAGGGGTGGTCGTCGGACCGCGCGTCCGTGGCGGAGCATTTCCGGGTGAGCGGCATTCCGTACGACCTGGCGGAGGCCCTGCTCGCCGCGTCGGACCGCATCCACGAGCGCTACGAGTACTATCCGCCGGACGCGCTGCTGGAGGGGGATGCGGGGGCACTGCCGGGCGGGGGCGGATGGGAGTGGATGCTCACCCCCGGCCATTCGCCCGGCCACGTGACCGTCTACCATCCGGGACGGCGGATCCTGATCACGGGCGACCACGTGCTGCCGCGCATCTCGCCCAACATCGGCGCGGACCTGTACGCCGACAACCCGCTGGCGGACTATCTCGATTCGCTCCGCCGGCTGCGCGAGCTGCCGGTGGACCTGGTGCTCCCCTCGCACGGCGAGCCGTTCGCGGACCTGACGGGGCGCATCGACTGGATTTTGGCGCACCACGACGAGCGCAACGCGCAGGCGCTGGATGCGCTGGATGCACCGCGCACCGCCTTCCAGGTGACGTTGCGCCTGTTCCCCGAGCTGCCGCCGGACAACTTTCTGCACGCCCTGCGCGAGGCCCGCGCGCACCTGGCGTACCTGGAGGGCGCAGGTGCGGTGGAGCGGGACGTGCGGGGCGGGCTGGAGCTCTGGCGGCGCGCGGGGTGAGGGGCGGAAGGGCAGGAGGCGCGGAGGAGAGAGCAGTGGGCCGGGCGGAGGCGCGTCGCTGCGCGACGCGGGCCCTCTCCCCCGCCGGCCTTTTCGCTCGTTCCTCGCGACGGCCGGCGACCCCTCCCCCAACCCCGGGGGAGGGGTTGGCACAGCCGGGCCCGGGCGCTTCCGTGGCAGCCCGCGGCGCAGGTTGAAGTTCTCCCCCTCCTGCCCGCGGAGCGGGGGAGGGGGCCGGGGGGAGGGGGCTCTCGCCCGCCGCAGAGAGCCCGCTCCGGAGCACGAACCGAAGTTCTCCCCTCTCCCGCGCAGTTTGCGGGAGAGGGGCCGGGGGTGAGGGGCTCCGCGAAGCGGGCGCCGTAAAGCCCCGCTAGTGATGGACGGCATCGAAGGCCATCACTATATCCTCCCAACCTCCCCCAGGGGTTTTTGGGGGAGGTGCGAGCCTCAGCGGTGGGGGCGCCTCGCGGGCTCCGCCAATCCGCACCGGAGCACGCGAGCACGATCCGATCGACACGCACGATCCACATCATCCACAGGGGTGGCTTCCATGGACGAGAGCTGGCGCGACAACCTGGTGACGACCGAGCAGGGCATCGCCGAGGTCCTGCGCGGCACAAGGCGCATCGCCGTGCTGGGCATCAAGACCGAGGCGCAGGCCGGCCAGGCGGCGTTCTACGTTCCCGAGTACCTGCACGGCGCGGGGCTGGACGTGGTGCCCGTGCCCGTCTACTACCCCGACGTCACCACCATCCTGGGCAAGAAGGTCTTCCGCACCGTGGCCGGCATCCCCGAGCCCGTGGACATGGTCAACGTCTTCCGCCGCGGCGAGGACGTGCCGCCCCACGTGGACGACATCCTGGCCGCCAAACCCAGGTCCGTGTGGATGCAGAGTGGCATCCGCAACGACGAGGCGGCCCGCCGGCTGGCCGAGGCCGGCATCAAGGTCGTACAGGACCGCTGCCTCATGGTGGAACACCGCCGCCTGCGCCCCTGAGACCGGTTCCGGAGGTGCAAATCGGTTGAGAATGCTTCTCAATCGAAAGTTTATTCGCAAACCCTTTCGGCGGGCCGGTTTGGGCGCCGCTGCAAGTGCGCGTGCCGCAACGGGTTGGCGACCGGTAGGGAAAACCCCTACGAAGCGTAGGCGCATGGCTGATATTGCCGATGGGGGGAGCCCGTGTTATATGGGGTTGCTCCGTACGGCACCCGGGTGATCCAGGGCCCGAATCAGTCCGGCGCGAGGTCCGCGGGCGGGGGAAAGTCCCCTGCTCGCGGTACAGGCATTCTCCGTCCAGTCAGACGATGACCAGAGCTCTTCGCATGGCAGCGCTGGCGCTGCTCCCCGTGGTTGCCGTCGCGGCAGGCTGCCGCGACTACAAGCCCGCGGACCCACCCGAGCAGCCCATCGCGTTCTACCACAACGTGCACGCGGGCGACAACCAGATCCCGTGCGCGTACTGCCACTACACGGCGGACCGCTCGGTAGACGCGGGCATCCCCAGCGTGCAGCTGTGCGTGGGCTGCCACGTGCCCGGCAGCTCGGCGCCCACGGCGCTGCGCGGCCAGGCCCAGCTGGCGTTCCCCAAGGTCAAGGACAACGGCCGCGACAGCGCCTGGTACAAGGAAGGGCTCAAGCTCGTCAACTACTGGAAGAACGGGCAGGGGATTCCCTGGGTCCGCATCCACAAGGTCCCCGAGCACGCCAAGTTCCCGCACTACACGCACGTGAACGTGGGCCTGCAGTGCCAGACCTGCCACGGGCCGGTGCAGGAGATGGAGGAGATGTACCAGTTCTCGTCGCTGCGCATGGGATGGTGCATCGACTGCCACCGCGGCGATACCGAGCTGTCGCCCGCCGAAAACGCGGCCGTCACGCAGCGGTCGTCGTTCATCCAGCGCATTTCCAAGCTGCGCCAGGCGGGCGGCGACACGCGCGGGCTGGAGGCCACCTTCCCCAAGCAGCGCGCGTCCACCGACTGCATGGTATGCCACTACTGATGACGGACGCGACCGAGAGAAGGACCCTGAGGAGACCGCATGTCTGACGGAATGAAGAGGCGCACCTTTCTGAAGGTGCTCGGCGCGTCCGGGGCGGCCACGGCCACGGTGGGATGCTCCACCGGCCAGGTGGAGAAGCTGATCCCGTACGTGGTTCCGCCGGAGGAGATCGTCCCCGGCGTGCCCACGTGGTACAGCACCACCTGCCGCGAGTGCCCGGCCGGGTGCGGCCTGCACGTGGAGACGCACGAGGGCCGTGCCACCAAGGTGGAGGGCAACCCCGACCACCCCATCAGCCACGGCAACACCTGCCTTCGCGGGCAGGCCAGCGTGCAGGGGCTCTACCACCCCGACCGCTTCACGGGCCCGTCGCTCTCCGAGTTCGGCGAGGGCGCCCCGCGCAACGTGTCGTGGAGCCAGGCCGAGCGCGTGGTGGCCGAAGAGATCCGCCGCGCTCCCCGGGGCAGCGTCGTCTTTCTCACCAGCGGCTACCGCGGCACCCTGGACACCCTGGTGGACCAGTTCGCCGCGGCCAACGGCATCCGCCGGGTGGAGTGGTCGCCGCTGGAAGACACGCCGCGCGACCTGGAGTTCGCCGACGCCGACCTGCTGGTGAGCTTCGGGGCCGACTTCCTGGAGACCTGGGGGTCGCCCGTCCACTACGCGTACCAGTTCGCGCAGCAGCACGGCTACCGCAACGGCCGCCGCGGCCGCTTCGTGTGGGTGGGCCCACACCGGCCGCTTACGGGGCTGAACGCGGACCTGTGGATCCAGACGCTCCCCGGCACCGAGGCCCTCGTCGCCCAGGCGCTGGCCGGCGGCGACATCGCCGCCGTGGCGCAGCAGACGGGTGACGCGGGGCATGCGCAGCAGCGCGCAGCCGCCCTGCAGCAGCTGCAGACGTGGTGGGGCGAGGCGGGACGCAAGGTGGCCATGGGCCCCGGCGCCGCCGTGCAGGGCCCCAACGCCGAGGCGCTGCGCCAGGCGGTGGACGGCCTGAACGGCCGCACGTCGCCGCCGCCGGCGGATGCGCGCCCCATGCAGCAGCTCATCCAGCAGATGAACGCGGGGCAGGTGCGCGTGATCCTGCTGGACGGCGCCAACCCCGTCTACACCGTGCCCGGGGGGATGAAGTTCGGCGAGGCGCTGGCCAAGGTGCCCGTGCGCGTGAGCTTCTCCTCGTTCCCCGACGACACGGCCCGGATGGCCACGCACCTGCTGCCCCAGAGCCACTTCCTGGAGCGGTGGGACGACTACGTGCCGCAGCCCGGCGTGTTCGAGCTCGTGCAGCCGGTGATGAAGCCCGTCTTCAACACCAAGGCCGTGGGCGAGATCGTCCTGGCCCTGTCCGCCGCCCTGGGGCAGACGCCCCCGGCCGGTGCGGCGGGAGGCACGGACTGGCTCACCTACCTGCGCACCGCGTGGGCAGGGCGCGCCGGCTCGTCCGAGGCGTGGCGCGGCGCCCTTAAGCGCGGCGGCGTGTTCCCGGAGACGGGGCGCGGCACGCAGGCGGCGGGTTTCCTGACGCAGCCGCGCGGC
>DASQZE010000549.1:0-5250 GCA_035638875.1 Longimicrobium sp. | reverse complement strand
AACTTTGAGTGCACACTCAATTCGGATATCCGGTATCATTGACGTTCGGACGTTCCATCAGCGGCAGCCTCAGAGCCGACGCCTATGAAGGGTTATGACTGATCCAGATACCGCCACCGCGTCTCCCCGGGACGAAGCTCTGGCGTGGTGGAAAGGGAGAATCGAGGATGAACGGTACGTCGGCGGGCGCGATGAACTTCCCTCCAAGCCCGCCGCACGCTACCTCCGCTCTCAGGGATTACTCGCGGACACCCCCGAGGGATGGGGGTGGATCGTCCTTGCGGGGCCCCACGCCGAAGCAGCATCCGCACTGCGGCAAAACTACTGGCCTCTCGTGCGGGTCCTGCTGTCGAACTACGGCCCCGCTGCCGTCGAGCGCATCTCCGCTGTACGGCTGCACCTGGGCGAAGCCCACCTGATGCCGCGCCTGTCCGCGATCCAGGGCGCGAACGCGAGCAAGCGCACGGTGGATGTTGCAGGCGATCTGTCCATTGAGCTTCGCCCGGGCCGGGGACCTGTGGCAGCGGACCAGGTGATCGATGTGGCAGCGGGCGGAGTGTCGATTCCGGTGCTTTCTCCCGCGCGCGCCCTTCTCTCGCTCACGCTCGGTGACGTACGTGACAACCGGGACCTCGTCCTTACCTGGCTTCGGAGTCTCGTGGTTGCTCGTCCGGACCTGGAGGCTGCGTATGCGGCTGCGCCCCGGCACGTGCTTTTGGCGAGGTTCGGACACCTGGCCGTGGAGATCGGCAACCGCAGGCTGGCCACGCAGATTACCGACCTGCTTGCGTCCCACCACCGAAGCTCCGTCAGCCGCACCCATACGGGCGTCGGCGGCGAGATCAAGATCCCCCGCTACATCATCTCGCAGCCGTCGCTGCGCGAGCCGTGGGCGGATCGCTTCCGCGCGCGTCTTGCTCTCGCCGCGGAGGTCGCGAAACCCATCGTTGAGGACGCCGAGTCGAGGATCGCGCGGTTGAGCGCTGGAGATGTGCTGGCGACGGCGCGGGAAGCAAAGCTGGAGGATACGTATCACTCGACCACGATCGAGGGCTACAGGATCACGCGCGAGGATATCCGCGCCGTCGAAGAGGGGATGTCGTACAGGGGGAAGACCGCGGAGGAGATCGAGCGTCTGATGGCGCTGAAAGGATACGCCCAGGCGTTCGAGCGCACCCTGGAACTGATTGCGGACGTGCGGGAGCGGGAGGGGGGCCGCATGTCCGAGGGGGACATCCTCGACCTTCACCTCGAATTGTGGGGCCCGTCGGTCGACGCGGGCATTCTCCGCGCGTCGGACCTCCGGGGGTGGCGCGGCGATCCCGTATACATCCGCCGCAGCGACCACGTTCCCCCCGCTCCCGGGAAGATGTCCACGCTCATGCGGGTGCTGGTGGATGACCTGAATGCACTCGATGCCGGCCCGATCACGCGTGCGGTGGTGGCGCACTGGGGCTTCGTCCACGTACACCCGTTCATGGATGGAAACGGGCGTCTGTCACGCCTGCTCATGAACCTGGTGCTCGGGACGGGCGGTCTTTCCTGGACGACGATTCGTGCGGAGGAGCGGGACGCCTACTTCGCCGCGCTTGAACGGGCCCACATCCTGGAGGACTACGCTCCCTTCGCCGAGTTCGTGCGCGACCGGGTGCTTCGCGCGGCCGGTGCTTGATGCGGCGCGGCACCATGCACTCGATCAGCGCGCCGGCTGGCGACTGCCTCTGCGCGCACGCCGCGTCCGGTGCTCGGTTCTTCATCCCCGGCCGTAGGCATCCAGGGAGAAAGAACGAGATGAGGCCGGCGGAAACTCCGCCGGCCTCATCTCCTCTCACCTCCTGCGGTGCATGGATCCAGGCCGGATCCGCGAACCTGCATGGTGCTGTCCAGGCTTTATGCCTACGCGCTCACACGTCCAGGTTGCGGACGTAGCGGGCGTTCTGCTCGATGAACTGGCGGCGTGGCTCCACCTCTTCGCCCATCAGCTTGGTGAAAATGGCATCCGCCCCCACGGCATCGTCCATGTCCACGCGCAGCAGCGTGCGGGCATCCGGGTCCATCGTCGTCTTCCAGAGCTGCTCTGGGTTCATCTCGCCCAGGCCCTTGTAGCGCTGTACGTGGATGCCGCGCTCGCTCTTTCCGTCGTTTTCGCCGGTGCCCTTGTAGCGCGCCAGGATGACGTCGCGCTCCGCGTCGCTGTAGGCGTACTGCTCCTGCTTGCCCTTTTTGACCAGGTACAGCGGCGGCTGCGCGATGTAGATGTAGCCCTCCTCGATCAGCTGCCGCATCTGCCGGAAGAAGAACGTGAGCAGCAGCGTGCGGATGTGGCTGCCGTCCACGTCCGCGTCGGTCATGATGATGACCTTGTGGTAGCGCGCGTTGCCCAGGTTGAACTCGTCCTCGCCGATGCCCGTGCCGATGGCCGTGATGATGGCGCGGATCTCCTCGTTGCTCAGCACCTTGTCGAAGCGCGCCTTTTCAACGTTCAGGATCTTGCCCTTGAGGGGCAAAATTGCCTGGAACTCGCGCTTGCGCCCCTGCTTGGCGCTGCCGCCGGCGCTGTCGCCCTCCACGATGTACAGCTCGGTGAGCTCGGGGTTGCTGCTGGAGCAGTCGGCCAGCTTGCCCGGCAGCACGCCCGTCTCCAGCGCGCTCTTCTTGCGGGTGAGGTCACGCGCCTTGCGGGCGGCCTCGCGGGCGCGGGCGGCGCTCACGGCCTTTTCGATGATGGCCCGGCCCACGCCCGGCGTCTCGTCCAGGAACTCGCTGAGCTTCTGGTTGACGACGGTCTCCACGGCGCCCTTGACCTCGCTGTTGCCCAGCTTGGTCTTGGTCTGCCCCTCGAACTGCGGCTCGCGCACCTTTACGCTGATGACGGCCGTGAGGCCCTCGCGCACGTCGTCGCCGGAGAGCGCGTCCAGGCCGCCCTTTTTGAAGAGCCCCGTCTTGCGCGCGTAGTCGTTGATGGAGCGCGTGAGCGCGGCCTTGAAGCCCGTGAGGTGCGTGCCGCCCTCGTGGGTGTTGATGTTGTTGACGAAGGTGAACGTGTTCTCGTTGTACCCGTCGTCGTACTGCAGGGCGATCTCGATCTCGGCTTCGGGGCGCGTGGCCTCGATGTAGATCACGTCCTGGTGCAGCGGCTTGCGGCTGCCGCGCAGGTGCTCCACGAACGCGCGCAGGCCGCCCTCGTAGTGGTAGTCGTCGCGCCGAACCTCGCCGCCCTCTTCGCTGGCCGGGCGCTCGTCCGTGAGCGTGATGTGCACGCCCTTGTTCAGGAACGCCAGCTCGCGCAGGCGGTTGCTGAGCGTGTCGAACGAGTAGGTGGTCTCCTCGAAGATCTGCGGGTCGGGCTTGAAGCTGACCGTGGTCCCGCGTTCGGTCGTGGTGCCGATGACCTCCAGCTCCTTGGTCTTGTCGCCACGGGCGAAGGCCATCTCGTGCACCTTGCCGTCGCGACGCACGGCCACGCGCAGCCACTCGCTCAGCGCGTTCACCACGCTCACGCCCACGCCATGCAGGCCGCCGGACACCTTGTACGAGCCCTCGCCCTCGTTGTCGAACTTGCCGCCGGCGTGCAGTACCGTGAGCGCCAGCTCCACCGCCGGCACCCCTTCCGTGGGGTGCAGGTCCACGGGAATGCCGCGGCCGTTGTCCACCACCGTGATGCTGTCGTCGGCGTGGATGGTGACGTCCACCTGGTCGGCGTGCCCGGCCATCGCCTCGTCGATGGAGTTGTCCACCACCTCGTAGACGAGGTGGTGCAGGCCGCGCGCGCTGGTGGAGCCGATGTACATGCCCGGGCGCTTGCGGACCGCCTCAAGGCCCTTGAGGACCTGGATCTGGCCAGCGTTGTAGTCCTGTCCCTGTGCGCCGTTCGTAGACATGGCCTCTGCTTGTTGCCTGGTTCTGTTGCCGGACGTGCGGAGCGTCGTTCTTCGTGCTGTATCCTGTACACCGAATGCGCCCCGAAAGTTCAGCGGGCGCAACGGATTTCTACCTGTCGGGGCGTGCCCCTCCGCTGCGCTCCGGGTCGGGCTGCGCGCGCCGTAGGCAACGATAAAACCGTTGCCAACGGCGCCGAGCCTCCTGCGCAAAGGAGCACGATACGGCTGTGCTCCCTTGCTCCGGCGTCTCGGCCCTGCGGGCGCGCATCCCTCACGCGACGGCACCTCCCCCAGACTCCCCGTTACGATCGCCGTGGGGAGAATCCCTCGCCCCGCGAACCGCGCCGATCAGCCGCCGTGCATCACGAAGACGATCTGGTTGATGCGCCCGCCGCGCTGGCCGGCGTTCACGTGCCGCATCAGCTCCGCCTTCATGAGGTTGAGCTCCATCATCCACGCGGAGTTGCGCACGGCCACGAACAGCGTGCCGTCGCTCACCCGGATGGGCTCGGTCACGGCGGCAATCGCCGGCCCCACGCGGTCCGCCCACTCGGGGATGACGGCGGCGGCCTCGATCTTGGGCGTGAGCCCGCTCTTGTCCAGGAACCGGGTGAGCAGGTCGCCCAGGGGCTGGGGCTTGCCGTTGCTGGGATCGCGGGTACGGCTCACGGCTTTCGCGCGGCGGGGAGGGTTTCGAACGCCTCAATGTAGCATCGCACGCGCGCACGCGAAACCACGCCGTGCAGGGGCGTGCCCCCGCCTTGCGCCACAGCGGTTGGGGGTGGGACGATGCGCGGCGGCGGCCGAAACGGAGCGCATTTCTCCACCGCACGACCGGCTTGGGAAGGCTCCGTCGTCATCTCCGTGGGAACGAAATCAAACCAAAGCGCCGGGTTCCTTGTGCAAACGGGCCCTGCATTTTCGCGGATGGCGGGGAGAACTCTCTCCGTGTTCTCCGCGTGAGCACAATTTTTTGCGGATTCGGTATCAGCATCAGGCCTCTCACGCAACCACGCGCAGAAAGCCCAATCGCATTCCCGCAACGCGGGGTGGGGATGCGGATCATCCCTCCATCAGCACCACGCCGTTGCGGATGCCCCAGCGGGGGAGGGTTTCGCCGCGCAGGCGAAAGTCGGTGGGCTTGGGGGAGGTGAGGATCACCTGGCCGCCGCCCTCTTCGTTCTCGATCCAGTCCACGATGCGCTGCGAGCGGCCGGGGTCCAGCTCGGCGAACACGTCGTCCAGCAGGATGATGGGCTCGCGGCCGCGGGCGGCGTGGATGGTCTCGGCCTCCACCATCCGCAGCGCGATGGCGGCGGTGCGCTGCTGGCCGCCGCTGCCGTACGTCCGCAGCTCCAGCGCCGCCCCC
>DASQZE010000548.1:0-15491 GCA_035638875.1 Longimicrobium sp. | reverse complement strand
GGGCAATGTCGCAAGCGCTCAGGACGAAAAGTAACGCGCGTGTGTGCCCGAGACTACTTGTAGCTATCCCATTCTTCTACGGTAATCCCAACGTCAGTCACCCCAGCAAAACCTACTCTCAGAATGGATGGGTCGTGGGGTGGCCAGCGACTGAAACGTACCTCTCCCTCAATCGATATCTCGAACGAACGATCAAGTTCAGTGTCTATTTCCTGCCAAGCGTAAGCGACCTTGTCCTCGCTGTCGTAGATCGCTGTATTCATATCGTCATATACTACATCTGCGGAGAAGGTGACGGTTGCCTCCCACACGAAGTAGATCGTATCGCCATCAATCTCAACAATATGGAGGTCGTCGCCTTCAATCTCACGGACATCCACACCGCTTACATCCCCCTCCTGATCTTCTAGATAAAAGCCGAGGGACTCAAATTTTTCTCCAGCACTGCGCTTAACTCCTGACAAACAACTCTCAACGAGCTGCCTGGCGAGATCGCCTAACTCCTCATCCTCAGTTGCAATGATTTCAAAAAGCTTCTCAAGAGAATCTAGGAGAATGAGTCTTTCCGAGGCCTCACAGGCCGCCGCAGTATCAGAATCCCCAGAAATGACATAGGCCTTCCTGTCACCTTGTGAACACCAGTCCTCGATCGTCTGGAGTACGAAGGCATCGGGGAATTCCGATTTTTTCTTACCGCTGAATGGAGGGCGGCGTCCAAAATATTTGTTGAAAACCTCTGATGCGGAGGTCGCGCCGATGGCTAATGTCGTTGTGCCGCTGTCGGACTCGAATTCGCGTAGCCGGTCTGCCAGATGTGCGGCAATTCGCGTTTCTTCGTAGGCACTGAAAACCGCATCGAAAGATGGATCCTTTGAAGTTGCCAATACCCGTCCTTTCTGCCTCAGCTTTTGGACGATTCCAGTAGCGATAGTAACAGCCTCCTGGATATTCGAGATGATCTCTCGCGACGTAATATCAGTTGTCAGGAGGCGGATACGCCCATCCACAGCAAGCTGCTTAGCATGCGCCAGCCGTCCGGAGTCATAATCGAATCCGGATGCAACAAATACCTGGGTGTCTACAAAAACATAAGGTGTTTCGAGCATAGCTATTTCCGAAGCACAGTATTCGACTTTCTAGCTTAACCCGCCATCGCCGCAGTTCCGCCGTGTAGGCTGCGGGGAATCGCAGAATTCGGCGATCTGGTATCGGCAACTCAAACCGGGGGCGACGACCACGTCATCCGTCTTCGCCCCATGCCCCCGGAAAACTCCAGCCGCTCCACCTTCGACAGCACCTGCGGCACGGCCAATCTATCATCTCCGGTCCGCTCCGGCACCCAACGGAGATGACGAGCCCGCCATCCGGCGCCGCTACCGCCCGCTCGAGCGCGCGGCCGGCCGGTTGGGCGAACGGCGCTTGAGCACGGCGCGGGGACACGCCACCGTTGGCGCACGTGGCTGTTCCGATCCCCGCACCGTGGCGTTCGATGATACATTCTCTCTGCCGTCTCCTGATCCCCCTGCTGCTCACGCCCCCACTGGCGTCCGCCGCACCCGCGCAGGGGCGGCCCGAGGTCGCCGGCAACTGGCTGGTGCGCATGGAAGGCACGCAGCCGTTCACGGTGGTGCTGTCGGTGGATGAGCACGGCGGCGTGCTCACGCCCCGCGCCCTGTCCCGGCAGCAGACGATCTTCCCCACCTCCGCCGCGCGGACGGATTCGGGGTTCGTAGTCCGCGCAACAGCGTGGGAGCGAGAGAACACGCTGGACGTGGCCGTCCGCGGCGATTCGCTGCGGGGCAGTTGGAGCGGCGCAGGCCAGGCACCCGTCCCGGCTTCCGGCGTGCGCCTGCCGCGCGAGACGCTGGCGCCGTTGACCGGGACGGCGGTGTTCGACAGTGTTGTGCGCGTGCTGGAGGGGCACTTCTACGATCCCGGCTACAACGGCGCGGACTGGACCCGGCTCGTGACCCAGGCGCGCACCCGCATCGCCGCCGCCCGCTCCGACGGCGAGGCGTACGCCGTCATCAGCGGGCTCCTTCGCGCGATCGGCACGTCGCACCTGAACTTCACCGCCGTCCCGCGCGTCTCGCGGCCGTCGTCCCCCGCGAACACGCAGGCCGCACCCGCGCCGGCCGCATCCGCCCCCTCCGTGAGCTGGCAGGTAGTGTCGCCGTCGCTGGGGTACCTGCGCATCGCGAGCTTCAGCCCGTCCGGCGAGTCGCTGCCGCCGGAGGTGGCGCGGATGGACAGCGCGTTCGTGGAGATGGCGGCGCTGCCGGCCATCGTCATCGACCTGCGCGGAAACGAGGGCGGCTCGGTGGACCTGGCCTACCGCCTGGGGCAGCACCTGCACGCCGCGCCCGTGGCCGCCGGCTACTTCGTCGTCCGCCAGGGATACGACGCGCGGGGGATGCGGACCGCGGCCGCGCTGGACCCCGCGACGATCCCCGCGCTCCCCGCCGACGGCTCGGTGACCGGCGCCATGTTGGCGGACGCGGTGGATGCCGCCGGCGGCGCGGCCATGCTGTACGTGGGCGGCGGCCTCGCGCGGCCGTACACGGGGCGCATCGCCATCCTCACCGACACGAACACCGGGAGCGCTGCGGAGGCGGTGGCCGCCATGCTCCAGGAAACGCGCGGCGCCGTCGTCATCGGCGAGCCCACGGCGGGCGCCATGCTCTCCTCCGCCGACGTGATGGTGGCGCCTGGGTGGCGGCTCCGGTATCCCGCGATGGATTATCGCACCGCCGCCGGCGTCCGCGTAGAAGGCGACGGCGTGGCGCCCGACGTCCCTGCCCCGCCCGCCGATCGCGCCGCGCTCCTCCGCACGGCCGCCGAGGCCCTGCGCGTCCCCGTCCCCTGATCCGCATGCCCGACGCACTGATCGCAGGTTCCGGCCGGCGCCGCTGGACCCTGTACGCGGCGGCCTGGCTCCCCATGTTTGCCGCGTACTTCGGCGCCATCATGGCCGGCGGCGACACCGCGCTGGATTCGTTCCTGCTGGCGCTGCACAACGTCGTCCCGGCCGCGCTGGCGGGCATCGGCGTGGTGCTCGCGTGCGTGCGGATCCCGTGGGGCAGCCGCGGCCGGGGCGCGTTCCTGGGCATCCACGCCGGGCTCGCCATCGCCTACTCGCTGGCGTGGTGCGGATTGATGATGGGGACGCGCACGATCGTGGAGTCGCTGTGGACGGGGCGCGCGCGGGTGTTCACGCTCACCTTCGATGAGCTTCGCTGGCAGTTGGGCGCCGGCGTGATGCTGTACGTGACCATCGCGGCCGTGCGCTACGTGGGCGAGGTGGATGCCCGCCTTCGCGAGCAAGAGGCGCGCGCCGCACGGGCCGAGGCGCTGCGGGCGCGCGCGGAGATGCAGGCCCTGCGCGCGCAGATCAATCCGCACTTCCTGTTCAACACGCTGCACTCCCTGCTGGAGCTGGTGAGCGCGGGCGACGGGCGGGCGGAGGAGGCCATCGAACGCTTCGGCGCGCTGCTGCACCGCACCATCGACGTCCGCCGCAGCGCCGCGGACGACGTGCCGCTGGACGAGGAGATCCAGCTCGTGCGCGACTACGTGTGGATCGAGCAGCTGCGCCTGGGCACGCGCCTGCATGCGGAGATCGAGGTGGATGACGATGCCCTGCCCTGCACCGTCCCCTCGTTCGTGCTGCAGCCGCTGGTGGAGAACGCGGTCAAGCATGCGGCGTCCACCCGCGTGGCGCCCACCTCCATCCGCGTCCGCGCGGCGCGGGAGGGCGGCCGGCTGCTGCTCTCGGTGGAGGATGACGGGCCGGGCGCCATCCTGGAGCAGGTGGAGCGGGCAGAAGGCGCGGGGCTGCGGCTGGTGCGTGGGCGGATGGAGGCGCGCTACGGGGAGGATGGGCAGATGCGGATCACCACGGCGCCGGGCACGGGCTTCCACGTGGATCTCGCGCTCCCCGCCGGTGCGCCCGCGCGGGTGATGGCGGCGCAGCGATGAGCGTGATGATTCTGCGGACGGTGGTGGCGGAGGATGAGCCGCTGGCCCGGCAGCGGCTGCGGCGCTTCATCGAACGTGACCCTCGCCTGGAGCTGGTGGGCGAGGCGGAGAGCGGGATGGCGGCCGTGGAGCTGATCGACCGGCTGGCGCCCGACCTGGTGTTCTTGGACGTGCAGATGCCGGAGTGCACCGGGTTGGAGGTGCTGGAGCGCGCCGCGCACCGCCCCGCGCCGGTGTTCACGACGGCGTACCCGGACTATGCCCTGCGCGCGTTCGAGGTAGAGGCGTACGACTACCTGGTGAAGCCGTTCGGGTGGACGCGCTTCCAGGCGGCGGTGGACCGGGTGGCGCGCCGCCTGTCCGCCCCGCAGTCCACGCCGGTGCCGGCGCCGGCACCGGCTCCCGCACATGCGCCTGAGCCGTACCTGGAGCGGCTGTTCGTGCGGCGCGGCGGCGAGATGGTGCCCGTGAGCATGCGCGACGTGCATCGCATTGAGGGCGCGGGCGACTACGTGACGCTGTGCACCGACGCCGGCCCGATGCTGGCGGACATCAGCCTGAACGAGCTGGAGCGGCGGCTGGATCCAGCGTGCTTCCGCCGTATCCACCGGGCGCACATCGTGAACCTGGACCACGTTTCCGCCATCCGCCCGTACGACGAGCGCCGCCTGTCCGTCCGCTTCGCCGACGGCTCGGAGGTGGTCGCCAGCCGCGCCGGCTCCCAGTCCCTGCGCGAGATGGTGCGCTGACCGGCCCATCCGCTGCGGCCGTCCGAGAGTGTGTTTAAGATTCCACCGGCCCCCAAACACTCGGCTTGATTTCCTGAGGGAGCGCACGCGGGTAACCTCTTTGCGCGCGACCGAAGGATCTTCTCCGCGCGACCGGGAGGCGGGCCTTCCGCCGCGTTGCCAGCCCTCGGTGATGCGGGCCAGATCCTTCGGTCGGCGCCATGGATCTAACCGGGAGAAGGTTTTCGGCGGCGCCTCCCTCAGGAAATCAAGCGCGGGAAGAGGTTCTTAAACACACTCTGATAATGATATGAGCCGTAAATGCCCGCCGCGGTATACATGGGCCGCCAGCGGTGGAGCAGTCCGCGCAGGCGGACTTCGCGATTTTCCAGCGGCGAATTCATTCGCTCCGGCTCGATGGCGACTACGAAATCCAACGGTGCGGATGCAACCTCCGGGGAGCGAACGGCAACCAAAGGATGAGCGGAGTGCTGCCCGCGCTCCGAATCCCCTCATCCCACGTCGCTGATGATCCATCGTTCCCGCGCGATCGGCGTGCTGGCCGCCCTTGCGCTCGCCGTCGCGCCCGTCGCCGCGCAGCCCGGCCCGGACCTGGTCGTCCACTTTACGCCGCTCGCGAACCTCACCTACCAGCTGGACTGCGTCTCCGGCGTCCACATCGCCTGCAGCCAGCAGAACCTGCGCGCGCTGTGGGACCGCGAGTTCCTGCGCACTGCCCAGGACAGCGCGCAGCTGGCGGAGTGGGCGCGCATCCGCAGCCGCTACGACAACGCCGAGGTGTATCCCGCCGCGGAACAGGGCGCCCCCGCCCTGCCCCTGGAGGGGCGCGCCGACGGCGTGTACCTGGGCGAGCGCATGCGGGTCGCGGGGTTCCAGGCCACGTCCGCCGCGGACTACGGACAGCGCATCCAGCTCCTGGCCCTTGCCGGCGACGCGGTGCGGCTGCACGCGCTGGTGGATTACTTTTTCCCGCGCTTCGACGGCTGGTGGCAGCGGGAGGCCGCCGCCGCGGGCGCGCCATTCGCCACGCGCGTGGGCGAGCTGCTGCGCGATCCGCGCATCGCCGGGCGCATCGCGGAGTTCGCGCGCTTCTACGGCGTGGAGTTCGCCCCGGGCGAAACCCTCGACTTCACCCTCCTCTACCGCCCTTCCCTCGTGCGCGAAGGGACGAGCGGGCAGCAGATCGGCGCGCGGTCCGTCGTGGAGTTCGTCGCGGGCGAGCGGCCCGAGCAGCGCATGGACGTGGTGATCCACGAGCTCTGCCACTTCCTATTTTCCCGCGTGCCCCGCGAGCGCCTGGCCACGCTGGAGGCCGGGTTCGTGGCCCGCGCCGCCGCGGGCGATGCGTCCGTCCCCGCCGCATACAACCTGCTGAACGAGGCGCTCGCGACCACTTTCGGCAACGGCATCGTCGTCCGCGCCTTCATGACGCCCGCCGCGTACGACACCCTGCTCGCCACGGACCGGTCCCTGTACGGCAACCCGTGGATCGATGGCGCGGCGAAGGCGACGCTCCGGTGGATCGAGCCATGGCTGGCGCAGGGCCGCGCCATCGACGATCCCGCGTTCGCCCCGCGCTACGTGGCGGCGCTGGACAGCGCGTTTGGCGCGCGGCTGCAGGCGCCGGCCCCGTACCTCACCCGCGTGGTGGCGGTCCTGGACCGGTTCGACCCCTCGCCGTGGACGGCGGTGCGGCGGATCCTCCGTCCATCCACCAGCTACACGCGCGAATCCGCCTGCTGCGATGCGGAGATGCTGTCCGACTACCGCTCCAGGCCCGCGCTGAACGCCCTGGTCGTCGTCCTCCCAGACAACCTCCCCGCGCTGGCAGACCAGGGCGTGATCTCGCGGGCGCAGGCGGACTCCATCCAGGCCCGCGTCCACGCCGGCGGGGGCGCCGTGTATGCCTTTCGCCGCTCGCCCACGGCGTTCACCTATGTCGTCGCCGCGCCCGCGGCGGATCGCGCCGAGGCCTTGGTGCGGCAGCTCGCGGCCGCGCCGGCGCTGTTCGAGGGATTTCTTCCCACGCAGCCGTAGCGAACCACGCGGTCGTACTTCGCAGAAACTCGCGGTTGATTTCCTGAGGGAGCGCACGCCGGCAACTTCAACGTGCACAATTCTTTGCGCGCGACCGAAGGATCTACTCCGCGCCGCCGAGGGCTGGCTCCCGCCGAGTCGGCAGGCCCCCCGGTCGTGCGGGCCAGATCCTTCGGTCGGCGCCACGGATCCAGTCAGCGCGGGATTCCGGCGGCGCCTCCCTCAGGAAATCAATCGTGAGGAGAGTTGTTCAAGCACGTTCTCAACGCATGCGGGCAACGAGGTCGCGCGCGGCGGCGGGCCAGGAGGGAAAGTCGAAGCGAAAGCCGGCGTCGAGCAGCCGGGACGGGACGACGCGGCGGCTCTTGAGGAGGAGTTCGGTGTCGGTGCGGTGGAGGACCGCGGCAATCTCGATCATCCACCGCGTTCCGCCCAGGCCGATGGGAATGCCCGCAGCGTCACGCAGGGCGCGCATGAAGTCCCGCTGCGGCAGGGGTTCCGGCGCGGCGAGGTTCACGGCGCCCTCCACGTCGTCGCGGTCCAGCAGCCAGAGGACGGCGCGCGCGAGGTCGCGATCGTGGATCCACGACATGTACTGCGCCCCGCCGGCAATCGGCCCGCCGAGCCCCAGCCGGGTGAGGCGGTGCAGGATGCCGAACACCCCGTCCCGGTCCGGGGCCATCACGATGGCCATCCGCATCGCCACCTTTCGCGTGTGCGGCGTGTTCGCCGACGTCATCTCGCGCTCCCAGGCCTGCGCGATCTCGATGCTGTAGCGCCAGTAGCCGGGCACGTCCGGCTCGTGGCCGCCGATGATGCCGGACGCCTCGTCGTTGGGCGCATCGGAGCGGTGCGCGTAGAGGGTGGCGGTGCTGGCCTGCAGCCACACGCGGGGCGGCCGAGACGCCGCCTGGATGGCCTGCGCGACCGCGCGCGTGGAGTCGATGCGCGAAGCCAGCATCTCCGTGAGGTTGGCCTTGTTGTAGCGGCAGTTCACGCTGCGCCCGGCCAGGTTGATCACCGCGTCGGCGCCGTCCACCTCGCGCGCCCACGCCCCGAGCGTCCGGCCGTCCCAGGCGACGACGCCCGGCTCGCGCGGAGCACCGCGGCTGAGTACCACGACCTCGTCTCCGCGGCTTCGCAGGGCCTCGGCGAGCACCCGCCCGATCTGTCCCGTCCCGCCCGGGATCACGATTTTCATCGGTACGCTTCCACCTGCCTCCACGAATTGAACACGTTCAATCCAGACTGAAGCAAGGATACGTCACGTCCTTGCGGAGGTCAAGAGCTTTGTTGAACGCGTTCGATGGGAATCATCCCTGGCGGTCGAATCGAAAACGCCGCCCCTGTTGAGGGCGGCGGGATCAACGCCGGAGGATGGGCACCAGCACCGCGGCCCCGAGCAGGCGACGCCAGTGCGCCAGGCCCCTCTCCAGGCGAGCCCGTCAGCAGATCCGCCGTCGATTCACGGCGTCGTGGGCGTGGTGGACGGCGTGACCACCGCGGGATCCTCCAGGAAGATGTCGGCCAGCAGCTCGCTTTCCAGCGTCTCGATGCGCTTGAGCGCCGCGGGGTCGTCCTTCCACTGCGGCACCTCGATGGTCATCGTCGTGATCCCCCCGCGCGCGCCCGGGCCGGAGGTTACCGGCACCGGGGCCCAGGTTCCGAGCGAGTTCCCCTCCGCGTGGGCCCCCGAGGCGTACCGTACGCGCGATTTCGGGGTTCCCGCTGCGTTGCCGATGAACGGGTCGTCCGTCCCGCTCGCCCCCGGGAAACCTTTTCGTCCCCTGGTCACCATGGCGGTAGCCAGGCGGTCGTCCTCGGCCGCCTCCACCGCGTCGGCGGCGAGGCCGGTGGGGAGGCCCGTCTGGGGGTCCATGCCGCGCGGATCGACGAAGATTCCCGGGGCATCGCCGGGAGTTTTCTTCAGGCTGTGCGCATGGACGCTCGCGATCCGCTCGGGCTTGAAGTGCTCGATCAGCGCGATCAGCGTCCGCGTCTCCGGCAGCATGCGGATGCTGGTTCCGCCATGGGCCCCGCCGCTCGCATCCTGTGCGGCGCGCGGCGCGGCGGCCGGCTTGGCGGGATCCCTGAAGACGAGCTCCGGCGTGATGGCGCTGGACGAGCCCCTGGCCCGCGCGGCGGCCAGGTCCTCCCCGGGAAGCGGAAAGTTCCGGTTCGGCTCCACCGGTCGCGCCGTCTCCAGCTGGCCCTGCTCGTCCTGTCCCATCCCGCCCCCGATCCAGCGCCCGGCGCCTCCCTTGTAACGCCCCGCGTCAAAGAGATCGGGGATGAGGACGACGGAGAAGAACGGGGGCTTCTTGGCCGCCGTGCGGATGGTGAGGAGGGTCAGCAGGTTCTTTACGACGCGGGCGCCCTGCGGCTCGGTCTTGTTGTGGACGCCGCCCAGGATCAGCGCCTTGCGGTCCGAACGCCCCTGGACAAAGTGCGCCTTGACCGGCGAGGGGGCACCACTGTAGGGGTCCAGGAGCGCCATCGGGTTGGCCGGCATCGTGCGCAGGATGGGGAACCACGCTTCGGCTCCGGTTCCTTTCGCGTGCGGCTGGAGCGCCAGGACTGCATCGGCCCTCCCGGCGGGCATCGCCCAGAACTCCTGTACGTCGACGGACAGGTCCGCCTTTTCCAGCGATGCAAGGTCGCGGATGGCCGGCTCGGCAGGCGCGCCGGCATGGGTGAGGATGGTGTTGTATCCCATCCCGTACGGATCGGGGAGCGGCCCCCGTTGCGCCCAGCCGACGTCGCGGTTGATTCCCTGCGATGCGGCGGTCACCCGGACCGGTCCGCCCCCGCCGGCCACCGCGGCGGCGGCGGCATGCGCCTCCCGCTCCGCCGGCGACCCGGCCGGCTCCACCGACCGCGTATCGATCGGCGAGCGTCCCTGCTGCACGACGTGCGCAAGCTCGTGCGCCAGCAACGTTTTACCGCTGCGGTTCCCCGGCGCGTATTCATCACGCCCGAAAACGATGTTCCGGCCAACGGTATACGCCCGTGCGCCCAGCGAGCCGGCAGCCCGCGCCGCCTCGCTGTCGCTGTGTACGCGCACCCGGCTGAAGTCGTGATCGAAGCGCGCCTCCATGGCACTCCGCGTCCCGGCGTCCAGCGGCTGCCCGGGGCGTTGCAGCACGTCGCGTGCAACGGGCCCCACGGCCATCTCCGCCGCGTTCGCACGGGAACGGCCGGCCTGCATGACCGGCCCGGCGGGCGGGGCGGGTTTCCGTTCCAGTGCAAAGGTGCGCATGGTCCTCTCGTGGTATTCTCCGTCCCCGCTGAGCCGGCACGGCAAGCAGTCGTCGAAGCTCGCTCAAGATGGCGAAAAACCAGCACGAATCTCTGCCTGCAATTGCAAGACCCGCCACGCTCTCGTGCGGCGGCGTCCGTGTGCGGCTGAGCCTGCCCGGGGGTGCCTGCCGGCGGGAAGCCGGTTGAATTCGGCTTTCGTTCGGGTTAGGTTACGGGGTGAACGATCACCCTGAGCCGAGGGAGGGCCGGGATGCAGCCGCTGGTACAGCTTCGCGGGCGCGGTGCGCCGCAGAACCCCAAGAACCGCTTCGTCGACGCCGAGTACGTCGCCGACGGCGACTGGCTGGACACGCTCGGTGACGACGAGCCGGGTCCGCGCACGGAGTTCCTGCGCGACCACACGCGCGGCATCATCTCGCGCAACGACAGCCCGGACCTCCCGTTCGAGACGAGCGTGAACCCGTACCGCGGGTGCGAGCACGGCTGCATCTACTGCTTCGCGCGGCCCACGCACGAGTACCTGGGCTTCAGCGCCGGGCTGGACTTCGAGACGCGCATCCTGGTCAAGCACGAGGCGCCCGAGCTGCTGCGCAAGGAGCTGGCGTCGCCGCGGTGGACGGGGCAGCCGATCGCGATGTCCGGCGTCACGGACCCCTATCAGCCCGTGGAGCGCAGGCTGGAGATCACCCGGCGCTGCCTGCAGGTGCTGGCGGAGTTCCGGAACCCCGTGGCCATCGTCACCAAGAACCACCTGGTGACGCGCGACACGGACCTGCTGGGCGAGCTGGCGGCGCACGGGGCGGCCATCGTGAACCTCTCCATCACCACGCTGAACGAAAAGCTGCAGCGGGTGATGGAGCCGCGTGCATCCACCCCCGCCCGCCGGCTGGAGGCCGTCCGCAAGCTGGCGGAAGCGGGTGTCCCCGTGCGCGTGCTGGTGGCGCCGGTGGTGCCGGGGCTCACGGACCACGAGATGACGGGCATTTTGGCCGCCGCGGCGGATGCGGGGGCCACGGCGGCGTCGTACATCCCCCTGCGGCTGCCGCACGGCCTGAAGGGATTGTTCGAGGCGTGGCTGGAGACCCACTTTCCCGATCGCAAGGACAAGGTGCTCAACCGCGTCCGCGAGATGCGCGGCGGCAAGCTGTACGACAGCGAGTGGGGCACGCGCATGCGCGGCGAGGGGGTGTTCGCGGACCAGTACGAGGCGCTGTTCGGGGCCGCGTGCCGCAAGCACGGGCTGGTGCGGGACTTCCCTCCCCTCTCCTCCGCCGCTTTCCGCCGCCCCCATAACCCCGCGGGGCAGATGGGGCTGTTCGAGTGAGGTGAGGTGAGGGCGGAGATCCAGCCGAGCGAGTGAATTCGCCGCAACAACCACACGAAGTCCGCCTGCGCGGACTGCCGCCCCCCTGCCCATCCGCCGCCCCCCGTTGATTTTCCTGAGGGAGGCGCCGCCGGTTCCTTCCCGTGCCGCGTACCATGGCGCCGACCGAAGGATCTCCCGTCCCGTGATCGACCGTCGCGTCAGTGCACGGGTGCTCGCCGGGTCGATTTTGGATGGTGCACGGGGCCGGCATCCCGTCGGCCCGTTCCGGATCGTGCACCGAAGCCGGTGCTCGTCCCCGGGGATCGAAATCGCGGCTGCAACTTCGCAATGCCGGCCTGCGCCGGCTCGTCGGCCAGGGTGGAGCACTGTGCACCGGGGCATAGTTCACGCTCGTGAAGCCTCGCGCTGTTTGCGGGGCTTTCCGCTGTTGTTGCGGCGGCTTCAGCCGCTCAGCCTCTCGGGCCGGAGCACGAAAAAGCGTCCCCGTCGGCGGGAGCCGGCGGGGACGCTCGTGCATATTATGGAACTGCGGTCAATCCATCAGCATCAACGTCCCGGGCCCTGCGATTCAAATCCGCCACTATGGAATCGTACTGCCGCTAATCCGCCAAGACCTGCCGTATCGAAACAGCTGCGTCCGGCAGCAAATCCGACTCTTTCCCAATCCCCGTCAGCCGGTCGCGGTGCCGCTCCAGCCGATCTCGCGTTCCGTACGTCCTTCGCAGGTCGTCTCCGCGCCGCCATCGAGCCAGTACCAGGCGTCCACGCGGCAGGTGTAGGGCACCTCGCTCAGCAGCCGGTCGAAGGTGGAGAGCGGAACCGTGGCGTTGACCTCGTAGTCGCCCGCCCCGTCCACGATCCCCAGCGCCATCCCCACGGACGTGCCCAGCCGGCGCATCTGCCCGCCGCCGCCGTAGTACTCGGGGGAATCGTTCCACGACCACCCCGTCTCGGTGCCCGTGAGGTTGTCCCACTGCCGCACGAAGCCGCGCGAGTGGTACGTCACGGTGCCGGCGAACCGCGTGTAGCCAAAGGTGGTGCTGCCGTCCAGCCCCGACCCCGTGCTGCACAGGGTGAAGATGCCGCCCTGCGCCACGAGCGACTGGCTCAGGCAGGCCTGGCCGTTGGCGTCCGGTGCGCCGGCCGTGAGCTGGCTCCACGACTCGCTCTGGAAGGTGCCCGCCACGTTGGAGCTGAGCGCCAGCCGCGCGTCCACCGGGAAGTCCGTGGCACGGTCCAGGCTGACCGTCATGTTGATGGTCTGGCTGCGCGGCGACTCGCCCGTGTTGCGCTCGTACTCGCGGTGCGAGCCGTCCGGCTTCCACCACGCGGCGTCAAAGCGGATCTCCGTCTGCACCGTGCGGTCCAGCACGGAGGCCGTCCAGCGCGGCGGCAGGTTGGGATCGGCCGCGTTCACCACGCCCGAGGACGAAGGGGGCGGCGGCAGCAGGCCGGGATCGGAGTCGACGTTCACCAGGCCCACGCGCACGTCGTGGTCGCCGGCGGAGCTGAAGGTGTAGGTAAAGGCGCAGCTCACCTGGTCGCCCGCATCCACCCACACGTCGTTCACCCGGTCCACCTCGCGGCCGTCCACGAACAGCACGCAGGCGGTGGTGCCGCCCGTCTGCCCGTTGATCTCGCGCACGGTGGCCGTGACGATCGTGGGAACGCCCACGACCACCTGGTCCGGCAGGTGGATGGTGGTGCTGAACGCGGCGCCCAGCCGGCCCGTCTCCGTGACCGTCACCACGTCCGTGCGCTTGCCGTCGATGCCGCGCACGTTGGCCTGCACCTGGAAGCGCGCGCCGGCCGGAATGCCGGGAAAGCGCAGGTCCACGGTGGCGCCCGGGGTGGGGCGCTGGAAGTTCTGGGTGAGGATCTTCTCGCCGTCCTCCGTCCACACCTTGACCTGCACCTTGGCCAGCTCGCCGCGCGCCTGGCCAGGGTAGTGGATGCTTCCGGAGGTCACGCGCAGGCGGGTGATGCCGTCGCTGCCGATGATGGCGCTGGCGGAAAGCGTGGCCGAGCCGGAACGCCCCGTGGCGTGCGGCAGACCGGTGTCACGATACTTCCCATGCTTGAGGTGCCCCGCGGCGTGCGAGGCGGACGGTGCGGCCGCGTTGGCGGCCGGGGTGCCGGTGGGCGAACCGGCGCCGTCGGAACAGGCGGCGGCGGCGAACAGCGCCCCAACGGCGAGTGCACGGGCAGTGTGCCCATGGGAGGAGAGGCGAAGCATGGCAGCCTTGAGAGGAAGAGCTGGCTTTGCTCTCCTTCGGCGGCCGGGCTGTCTCCGAGAGACCCCTAGCTTTGCGGACCGGCCTCGCGACCGGGGTGCCGTTTCGGGAAATGGAATTGCGCTCGGGCAAAAGCCTGCGACCCGATGCAGTAGCAGGTGCGGGCAATATATACGCCGCGGCGGTAAACACAAGCCTTTCGATCGGGCGATCCGCAGCGAAGGCCTGAAATCCCAGCGACGACGCGCCTGCCCTGGCCCCGCCCTCCTCCCCTACGCGGGGACCGCCGCAATCGGATCTATCGGATTTGCGTCGTGGACGGATCGGGTGATTGCCACGGCGGAGGGAGGGGTCGGGAGCGAATAAATTCGCGGCTACAACATCACGCTGTCCGCCTCCGCGGACAAAACCGCGGCGGAGAACCACCGGAGCGGCGGCGATCCGCCGAACGCATCCAATCCCGCACTTCCGCACTTCCGCACTTCATCCCCCCGCCGACATCCCACGCTCGTTCAGGATCACGAGCTTTTGCCAGATCTTGGCGCACAGGCCGGTCGTGAGCGTCTCGACTTCGTCCACGGCGGCGAGAACGACGGGGTCGTGCAGGTTTTGGGCGTACAGGGCGGCGAGCTTGCTGTTGAGCGCCAGCATCTCGCTGCAGTAGTCCAGGTAGCGGGCCAGCTCCGGCCGCGTCATGGTGGCCGCCGGAGACGACGGGGTGCGCGTGGCGCCGCCTTCCACCGCGCGGTCCGGGTCCTTGGTGAGCTGGTGCATGTCCACGATGTGCGCCAGCGCGCGCAGCTCCCGCAGCGCGTTCAACGCCTTTTGCCGCTTGATGCGCCCCTCCACCGTCGCCAGGAAGACGACCGCGGCACCCAGGAAGATCAGCTCGTTGATGGCCGCTTCCACCATCTGCAGCAGGTCCGGCAGCGCGATCGTCTCGGCGCTGAGGTTGATGCGCAGGGCGATCCCCGCCAGCAGCGCGACCAGCAGCACGACGACGGCGGCCGCCGTGGCGCGCACCCACAGGATGGGCCGGCGCACCCACTCCACGTGCGCCACCGTGCTCTCCGCCACGTTGAGCTGCTGCCGGGCCACGCGCGACAGTCCGCGGTCGGGAAAGCGCTCGTCGATGCGCACGCCCAGCGCGCGGATGGTCTCGATGATCCGCACCGGGTCCAGCCCGCGCATGGATTCCGGTGGGGGCTCCACGACGGGCACGGGCACGGGCGCGGGTGGAATCGTCGAGGGATGGATTACGTCGGTCATGGGATCGCGGAAAAGGCGGATCGTGCGCCCTCCACGATAGGCGCGCGGAGAGGGCCGGGCAACGGCGGCGCGGATGATGAAGAGAGGCGCATCCCACGCGATGCGGCGGCCGCGGCCGGCATCCATCCACCCAGGCGAGGAGCAACCGCATGGCACACGACCGGAAGCACAACCTGAACCCCGCCGATTCCCCCCGCCACGCGGCCCTGCAGCACGACCGCAAGCACAACCTGAACGCGGATCTGCCCGCCGGCGCGGGGGAGGACCACCACGGGGAGCGCAAGCTGTCGCTCTCCGCCCGCAGCCTGCTGGCACGAGGAGATGCGCTGGACGGCAGCGAGGACGGGCGCCGCGCGGACGCGGACGAGCGGCCGGAGGCGGGGGACGAGGCGTGAGCGCGACGTCCGCTACGGGAGCACGGGGCTGGTGGAACCGTGCTTGCAAAGCGCGCGTCCATTCGGGATAGGGCCGGCCGGGCGACCGGCCGCGGGCACCAGGGACAGGGGCGGAGATGAGCGCGAAGGCAGCCGGCGCCCAAAAGGGCGTGTTCGCGATGCTGAAGGACACGTTCAAGGACTTCATGGACGACGAGTGCCCGCGGCTGGCGGCGGCGCTCTCGTACTACACGGTGTTCGC
>DASQZE010000547.1:0-7707 GCA_035638875.1 Longimicrobium sp. | reverse complement strand
CAATGAACCCGCAATGTCGGCCTTGCCGACAGCTCGTGCCGCATCGGCCGGGTGCACCGGGCGGGGCGCCGTCGCCCGGGTTCCGATGCGGTCATGCCTCTGTGCACCTGGGCGAAGTGCGACGGACCAGTCCGCGAAGGCGGACTTCGCGAATTTCCAGCGGCGAATTCATTCGCTCGGCCGGGACTTCGCCCCGCGACGGCACCCCTCCCGCGACGAAACCGGCAGTCCGCGCGCCCCGGCCCCGAACCGTCTTCCCCCTCCACCCGGCCGATCCATCGCTTCCCCCGCTGCGCCATCCCCTACTCCGCGACCACCTGGATGTTGTGGCGGATGTCCGCGGATTCGGCGGCGTGGATCCACCCCTGCACGCGTCCAGGGATGCCGTGCAGGGGATACAGCGCACCCGCCGCCTCGGCCACCAGCGTGTCGCGCTCGGCGATCGGCATCTCCCAGCCGGCCAGGGACGTGTGGGCCAGCTCCGTCGCCAGCGCCCACGCGAAGTCGCGCGCCACGTCGATGCCGAAGTCGAACACGCGGTCCTCCAGCGACGGGGCGATCTCCTCGATGCGGTGCAGCCGCGGGGAAATCTGCCCCAGCTCGTCCTCCACCACCTGCACCAGGCGCGACAGCACCGCGTTGATGGTCTTGAAGTCCGGCCACAGCGCCTGCAGCTCCGCCGGCGTGTGGGCCACCGTGGCGGCCGCGATCCCCAGGTCCAGGTTGATGTGGGCGTTCATCCCCAGCAGCAGGTGCTGCACGACGAGCGGCCCCGGATCGTCCAGCACCGCGAACGCCGCCTGCCAGCTGCGCGACAGCCGCCCCCCCGACGTGTGCGCATCCCACGCGTGGATGAAGCGGTTGGCGAAGATCACGTCCAGCCGCTCCATCCGCGCGTTGTCCTGGAAAACGTTGCCCGCGACGAGCGCACGACGCACGTTGGTGGTCACGCGCTCGTACAGCGCCGCGAAGTAGCCGATGCGCGTTCCCTGCCGCAGCGCGTCGTCCAGGATGCCGTTGAGCCGCAGGAGCACCTCGTCGATGGTGCGCGGCTCGGCGGCGGCGGGGGCGAGGGTCGTCATGGATGGCGGATGCGGATCTTTGATGAGCGGGCAGAAAGGCGCCGGTCAAAATGCGCGCGTTTCCGCGTCCGAAGCAAGGGGAATCGGCGGCGGGAGAGTCCCGGGCGAGGGTTCACACGGAGGGGGCGCGGAGGAGGACGGACGAGGACGCGGAGACGCCGGCCGACACGTCCCGCAGTCCCCGATTTTCGCCCCGCCCTTTCCAATGCGGGCGAAACAGATGATCTTCAGGCGGAAGCGGTGCGGCGGCGCAGCAGGAGGGGGATGGCATACAGCCCGGCCGCCGTCACCGCGGCGAGGCCGGCGACGAGCAGGCCCCAGGCCATGAACGCGGGCGGCAGCAGGCTGCGCGTGGCGAAGAACGCGGCGAACGCGGACGCCACGCCCACGGTGTAGATTCCCCGCTCCGCCGCCGTCAGGCGATGCACGGCGAGCGGCAGGGGCTCGCGCGGCGCCTCGGAAAGCAGCGGGCGCACGCGGTGCCAGTCCCAGCAGAGCAGGTAGAGGGTCGCCAGCAGCATCATCCCGGTGACCAACGGCGTTCCACCGAAGTCATACGACAGCGTGATGACGAAGATGCTGGCGATGACAGGGGTAAAGAGCACCGCGCCCAGCGTCGCCGTGCGGGGGATGAGCATCAGGATGCCCGCGAGCACCTGCGCGGCGCCGATGAAGCGCCAGTACTCGCCGCTCTGGTACATCACCTCGAAGAACGCGCCGATGTCCGACGCGGGATCCATGGAGGTGAAGCGCCGTCCCAGCAGCTTGACCATGCCCGTGGGGATGAACCCGACGGCGAGCAGGATGCGGGTGGCGAGGGTAAAGCGGTACAGCAGGGCGCTTTTGCGCGCCCGTGTGTGCAGGCGGTCCAGCCGGTGAAGGAAAAATCCAGGCGCGGCGCGGGTTTCGGCGGGCATGACGGCACGATGGGAACGAGAAAACAGGCGGGGACGACCCTGGATACGACCGGTTGGTGGCCGGGGTTTCAGCCGCTTTGCCGAAGCGCTGGCAGGCTTCTGGCGTACAAGGAATGCCGCAGTTCAAATCAGCAGCACGGTCCTTGCGCTACAGTCGCGGCATTGGTGCAGGACCTTACCCAGAACGAGGATCGGAACGATGGCGCGTGAGACGGGGACCGTGGAGCGGTTCATGGACGAGAAGGGCTTCGGCTTCATCAAGCCCGACAGCGGCGGCAAGGACGTATTCGTGCATCACTCCGCGATCCAGGGAAGCGGCTTCCGCTCGCTGGCGCAGGGTGCGCGGGTGGAGTTCGACCTGGTTCAGGACCCCAAGGGTCCCCGGGCTGAGAACGTCACCACCGTCGCCTGAGGCGTTGCTGGGCACCCGGGGCAGGCACGGTCGCCTGCCCCGGGTGGCCTCTCGGGACACAACCCATGGACTGACTTGTCTGCGGACGCCTGCGTAACTGGGGCGGCCGCTAAAAGCACAGGCTCCCGTCCGGGATCGTTCCCGTAAAGCGCGGCCCCGCCCACCCGGCGGGGCCGCGCTGCGTTCGCCACCCGCCGATCATCCCTCGATTGCGCGGTCCATCCGCACGAAGGGGACGCGCACGCCGTCCGGCAGCGTGGTCTCCACCCGCTCCAGCACCTCGAAGCCGAACGCGTGGTACAGCGGCTCGCCCGGCAGCGTGGCCATCAGTTCCAGCCGATGGAAGCCCGCCTGGGCGGCGGCGTCGCGGCACGCGTTCATGATGGCCGAACCTACCCCGCGCCGCGCCCAGTCCGGGTGAACGAAGAAGGCCCGGATGCGCGCCGCCTCCGTGGCGGGGTCCAGCAGTGGGTCCTCGGCCCCCTTCATCTGGTCGCCGCCGTAGAGGGTGCGCCGCCGGCTCCATCCGCCGCACCCGGCGATTGTGCCCTCCGCCTCCGCCGCGAAGTACGTTCCATCCGCGATGAGCTGCGTGTCGGGCCCGAACACGTAGCGGATGGCGCTTTCGATCTGCTGCGGCGTGTAGAAGCCCTGGCTCAGGGCCCGCACGGACGCGGGGATCAGGGCCTGCAGCGCGGGCAGGTCGCCGGGCGTGGCGAGGCGTAGCGTAAGCATTTGTGGATGATGCACATCGCCACGGAGCGACGCAAGGCGCGAGGGGGCCCTCCCCTGGCCTCGCTCAGGCTCGTCCACCCCCTCCCGCAAACTGCGCGGGAGGGGGTGTAGACTTCGACGGGCTCATCGGCGCGTGGATACGGACCGCAATGCGGCAAAGTACCCCCCTCCTGCCCGCGAAGCGGGGGGGTCGGGGGGAGGGGGCCCTCCGCCGGTGCAGGAAGCCCGCTTCCGTGCACCGGCTGGGTTCTCCCCCTCTCCCGCGCAGTTTGCGGGCAAGGGGGCCGGGGGGTGAGGGGTGGGGTGAGGGGCCCCGCGCAGCGGGCGCCGTAAAACCCTGCCTCGCCGCGCACCCGACTCCTTGCTTCCGCCGCCCCGCCCCCTAGCTTGTCCCGTCTGCCGATACCTGATCCGCCGATCCGCATCCCACGCCCCACCTCCGCCTCGCGATTGCCCCGCATCCTCCCTGACCGCATCCGCGCATCCGCCGTCCGTGCCGTGGCCTGTGCCGCCGTCCTGCTGGGCGTGGCGCTGGGGATGGGCGCGTGCGGACGATCCGCATCCACCGAAGCCGCCGCGAAGCCGCCGTTCCGCTGGGGCGGCGACGCGGAAGGGGGCGCGCCGTTCGTGGAGGCCGATCCGGCGGACCCGCGCGTGGTGCGCGGCTTCGACGTGGAGATCGCGGGGATGATCGCGGAGGGGCTGGGGCGCAAACCGCGGTTCGTGCAGGTGGCCTGGGCCAGCATTGGGCAGTCGCTGGAGCGCGGCGACTTCGAGATCGGCATGTCCGGCGTGGAGGACCGGCCGGAGATGCGCGAGCGGTACGCGCTCACCATCCCCTACTTCGAGTTCCAGGAGGTGCTGGCCGTGCGCCCGGCGGACCGCGACCGGTACCGCACGCTGGCGGACCTGGCCGGGCGCCGCGTGGGGACGCTGGGCGCCACGATGGCGCACGACCTCCTGCTGGAGGCGCAGAAGCGGACGGGGCTGGTCCCCGTCTCGTACGACGACGACATCCACCCCTACACGGACCTGGTGGCCGGGCGGGTGGACGCGGTGCTGCTGGACAACGTGATCGCGGACCGCTCGCTGCGGCGCACGGGCGGCTTCGTCATCCAGCCGGAGCCCGTGGCCACGGGCGCGTACGTGGGCGTGTTCGCGCGGCGCAACACGGCCCTGCGCGACTCCGCGAACGCCATCCTGCGCGCGCGGATGCAAGACGGGTCGCTGGAGGCCTCGTTCCGCCGGTGGGAGGTGTGGAGCGACGCGCAGGCCGCGTATCACCAGCGCGTGCTGGCGGAGGCGCCGGCGGAGGACGGCGCCGGGGCCACCCGCGACCGCTCCGTGCGCGCCTACCTCCCTGCCCTGGCGCGCGCGGCCGGCGTGACCGTGGTCCTTTCCGTGCTGGCGATGGCGCTCGCGGTTGCGCTGGGGATCGCGGTCGCGGCGGGGCGCGTGTACGGGCCGCCCGTCGTGCGCGTGGCCCTGGCCGTGTACGTGGAGGTGGTGCGCGGCACGCCCGTGCTGCTGCAGCTGTTCGTGCTGTACTACGGGCTCGCGTCCGTCGTGCGGCTGCCGGCGTTCGCGGCGGCGGTCATCGGGCTGGGGCTGAACTATGCGGCGTACGAGTCGGAGATCTACCGCGCCGCCCTGCAGGCCGTCCCCCGCCAGCAGCTGGAGGCGGCGCGCACGCTGGGCCTCTCCGAGTTCCAGGCGCTGCGCCTGGTGCGTGGCCCGCAGGCGCTGCGGCACGCGCTGGCGCCCATGACCAACGACTTCGTTGCGCTGCTCAAGGACTCGTCGCTCGTGTCCGTGATCACCGTGGTGGAATTGACCAAGCAGACGGCCATCTACGCCACCAACGCCGGCAGCTGGGTGGTGCCGGGAATCCTGTGCGCGCTCATCTACCTGTCGCTTTCCCTGCCCCTGAGCCACGTGGCCCGGCGGCTGGAGCGGCGCTGGAGCGTGGCGTGAGCGGCGCGCTGGCGGTGCGCGGGCTGCAGGCCGTGCGGGGGAGCAAGCCCGTGCTGCGCGGCGTGGACCTGGACGTGGCGGCCGGCGAGATCGTGGCGCTGATGGGCGTCTCCGGCGCGGGCAAGTCCACGGTGCTGCGCGTGGTGGCGGCGCTGGAGCCGTTCGCGGCGGGGACGGTGCAGGCGGGCGGATTCGCGCTGCACCCCGGCCCCGTTCCGCGCGAGTCGCGGTTGCGGGGGCTGCGGGCCAAGGTGGGAATGGTGTTCCAGGCGCACGCCCTGTTTCCGCACCTGACGGCGCTGGAGAACGTGACGCTGGCGCCCGTGCACGCGCTCCGCTGGCCGGCGGCGAAGGCGGACGCGGTGGCGATGGAGCTGCTGGACGGGCTGGGGGTGGGGGCGCGCGCGTCCGCCTATCCCCGCGAGCTGAGCGGGGGCGAGGCGCAGCGCGTGGCCATTGCGCGGGCGCTGGCGCCGGACCCCATGGTGCTGCTGATGGACGAGCCCACCTCCGCGCTGGACCCCGCCCGCCGCGGCGCCCTGGGCGAGGCGTTGCGCGGGCTGGCGCGCCAGGGCCGCGGCCTGCTGATCGCCACGCACGACGTGGACTTCGCCCGCGCGCACGCCGACCGCGTGGTCGTGCTGCACGAGGGCGTGCTGGTGGAAGCCGGCCCCGCCGCCGAGGTCCTCACCCGCCCCACGCATCCCGCCACGCGCGAGCTGCTGCTGCACGAGGCGGAGCCGGCGTAGGATCAGGACACAGGACTGGAGATCCCAAGATCCGGCCCGGCGGGAGCGAATGAATTCGCGGCTACTACTTCACGCTGTCGGCCTGCGCCGGCACCACGGCCGCCGTGATCACAGCCTCCGGTCGGCACTTTGATTTCCTGAGGGAGCGCACGCCGAAAACTCCAACGTTCTCAAGTCTTTGCGCGCGACCGAAGGATCTCCTTCGCGCGGCGGGGAGATCAGCCAATGCGCCGGCTCCTTGCATGGCAGGCAAGATCCTTCGGTCGGCGACAAAGCCCTGCGTGCGATGAGGTTATCGGCGGCGCCTCCCTCAGGAAATCAAACGCGGGGAGAATTCCCTCCACACCCACTCTCATATCAGGGAATCAGCGCCGCATAACCAATGCTGCATGGAGACGGATTCGAAAACGAGAGCGGCGGATCTGCATCCAGATCCGCCGCCCTGTTTCCATCGCCGTCGCGATCAGCAGACCCCGGGGAGGCTGCAGTTGTACTCCACCCTGGTGCAGCAGGGGGTCTGGTTGCGCGATCCCCAGCACAGGTAGTTTACGCACGTCGCGCAGGTGGCGGCGCCGCTCTGGTGCGCGGCCACGGTTCCCCGCAGCGCCTCGTCCATCGCGGCCGTCGCGAACGTCTTCACGGCCAGGTCGTCCAGCTGCAGCTTGTGCTTGCGCATGGTCGGTCCTCCGCATCGGGTTCCCGCTCTCCTCGTGGAGCAACCAACCCATGCAAATCGTTTGCCGACAAGCACCTGGATCACACAGAGCCCGCGTCCGGATCACCGAATGCGGGTGGCGCTCGTCCAGACGTACACCGTGGGGGAGAGGCGGTCGAAGGCGACCACCGTCGTGCGGGGGACGGGGGAGCCGGTGCCGCGGTACCGGTTGGCGTAGAGGCCGTCTGCGGCGGGCACACGTGGATGGCGGGGAGATCGCCCGCGGATTCGGCGGATGGATCAGGCTGCTGGAACAGATTCGATAGGGTAGCCGGAACCTCCACTATTGGAAGTTCCGGGAGTGGAACTTCAAACGGTGGAAATGAAAACGGCGATCTCGCCCAGGTCCAGGCTCGTCCGAAGGCGATGCGGAGGAGGACGGCGCCCGCCCGGCCGGTCTATCCGTGGTGTCGGCGCAGGTCAGGCGCAGGCCGACAGTTGTAGCCGCGAATCATTCGCTCGCCTCCCCGTCGCCGCATCCCCTCCGCCCCCCTCCGCTCGCCGCGGCGGCATCCCCCCCTCTCCTCACCGCCGCGACGTACCTTCGCGCAACTCATTCTCCCTGAAGAGCGACGAGATCGTCCTGCGCGGAGAGTAGGTTCGATCGCCCGGCCCGGGCTCCGCGTAGTTGCTCACCGCGACGATCAGGGAATCCAACCCCGCCCCGTGCTCGGTCCAGACCTGCCGCGCGAGCGGGAGCATCAGGTCGCGCCGGTGCTCGTACCTCATCGCGGCCACCATCGCGGAGTCCACGAACTCCGCCCGGATGTAGTCGCCTGGATGGATCTCCAGCGCCACCGGACGGGCATGGCGCGCCGGCGGTGCGGGACGCGTCGCGACCCCTGCGTCGGCGTTCGTGAAGCGGAACATGCGCGTATGCCTGGACGCTCCGCCCACCGGTGCCTCCGCGCGGTCGCTCACGTGTACCACGATGGAATCCAACCCGGCGGCGCCGTACTCACGCCATACGGCCAGCGCCCGCGTGCGCGCCTCCAGTTCCAGGATGGGCGACGACATCGATGCGGAATCGACGTACTCCGCGCGGACAAACTCGCCCGTCCGCAGGTACAGGCGCACTGGCTGTCGCGGATCGCGCGGGGGCGGCGCATCGGCACAGGCGGCA
>DASQZE010000546.1:0-3809 GCA_035638875.1 Longimicrobium sp. | reverse complement strand
CCATCGGACGATGTGGTCCGTCCCGTGGCCCATGGCGCTGACGACCACGGCCACCCGCCGCCCGCGCCGCACGTGCGCCTCCACCCGCCGGGCCGCCCGCCGCACGCGCGCGGGCGACCCCAGCGAGGTGCCGCCGAACTTCAGCACCAGGACGCGATCCCGGCCGAAGCCTGCGCCGTCCTCCCCCGCTCCCGGCGCGGCTTGCCGGGGCAGGGTGCCGGGAGATGGGGGACTGCTCACAGCCCGATGGCGGCGCGCAGGGCCGCGTCCAGGTCGCGCGTCAGGTCCTCCACGTCCTCGATGCCCACGGAGAGCCGGATCAGGTCCGCCGTCACCCCCGCGGCCGTGCGCTCGGCGGGCTCCAGCTGCTCGTGCGTGGTGCTCCAGGGGTGGATGATCAGGCTCTTCGCATCCCCCACGTTGGCCACCAGGGAAAAGAGCTTGGATTCGCCGATCACCTTCTTCGCCGCCTCTTCGCCCCCCAGCACGCCGAAGGTCAGCACCCCGCCAAATCCGCCCTCCAGGTACTGCCTGGCGATGCGGTGCGTGGGATGCGACTCCAGCCCCGGGTAGCTCACCCACGTCACGGCCGGGTGGCCTTCCAAAAAGCGCGCGACGGCCAGCGCGTTCTCCGTGTGGCGCTGGATGCGCAGGTGCAGCGTCTCCAGCCCCTGCAGAAAGAGGAAGGAGTTGAAAGGGGAAAGCGCCGCGCCCACGTCGCGCAGGAGAAGGACGCGCAGGCGGATGGCGAACGCGATGTTGCCGAACGTGGGCGCGAAGCGGAGGCCGTGGTACGCCGGCTCGGGATCCACGTAGAAGTCCTTGAAGCGCGGCTCGTTGGCCCAGTCGAACGTGCCGCCGTCCACGACGACCCCGCCGATGGACGTGCCGTGCCCGCCGATCCACTTGGTGGCGGAATGGAGGACGACGTCCGCGCCGTGCTCCAGCGGGCGGAAGAGGAACGGCGTGGCGAACGTGTTGTCCACGACGAACGGGACACCGGCCGCGTGCGCCACGTCGGCGATGGCACGGAAATCCGGCACGTCCAGCCGCGGGTTGCCGATGGTCTCCACGTACACCGCCTTCGTGGTCTCGTCGATGGCGGCCGCGAACGCCTGCGGATCGTTGCCGTCCACGAAGCGCGTGGTGATGCCCAGCCGGCCCAGCGTGTACTTGAGCAGCGTGAACGTACCGCCGTAGAGGGAGGACGAGGCGACGATGCTGTCCCCCGCCTGCGCCAGGTTCAGCAGCGCCAGCGTCTGCGCGGCCTGCCCGCTGGCCACCGCCACCGCCGCCACCCCGCCCTCCAGCTCCGCGATGCGCTTTTCGAACACGTCCGTGGTCGGGTTCATGATGCGCGTGTAGATGTTGCCGAACTCGCGCAGGCCAAACAGGCTGGCCGCGTGGTCCGGCCCGTTGAACACGTACGACGTCGTCGCGTAGATCGGCACGGCGCGGGCGTTGGTGGTGGGATCGGCGATCTCCTGCGCGCTGTGCACGGCGCGGGTGCCCAATCCCAGCTTGGCGGGTGCGTCCTGGTCGATGATGCTCATTGCTCGTTGCTCCGTTCGTGGTATGGTGCGGGACGGAAAAAAGCCCGGCCCTCTCCGTGGGGAGAGGGCCGGGCGGGTCGATCAGCCGAGCGTGTGCTCCGGCTTATCTCGCGTCGTCGTGCTTGCTGCATGCACGCGCGCGCCCGTCCGTCTCTCCCGGGGGGAGGACGCACAGACACATGCAGCACATGCACATCGCAACGGCGCGATTCGCCATCGTCAGCTTCTCGGTCGGTCGTGGTTTGGTGCGGACGCGGCACGGTGCCGCGTCCGTTCTCCTACAGTGCCACGACGGAAGACGTTCCGTCAAGCAACTTGGATCAGCGCGCCTGCTCCCAGGGCAGGTCCGCGCGGCCGAAGTGGCCGTAGTTGGTCGTGCCGCGGTAGATGGGACGCAGCAGGTCCAGCCGGTCGATGATGGCGCGCGGGCGGAAGTCGAAGCCCGTCTTCACGAACTCCGCCGCCGCGCGGGCGTCGCCCGTGCCGAACGTGTCCACCTTGACCGACACCGGCTGCGCCATGCCGATGGCGTACGCCACCTGCACCTCGGCGCGCCTGGCCAGCCCCGCCTTGACGATCTCTCGCGCCACGAAGCGGCAGAAGTACGCGCCGCTGCGGTCCACCTTGCTGGGGTCTTTGCCGCTGAACGCGCCGCCGCCGTGCCGGCCCATGCCGCCGTACGTGTCCACGATGATCTTGCGCCCCGTCACGCCCGCGTCCGCCGACGGCCCGCCCTGCACGAAGCTGCCGGTGGGGTTCACGAGGATCTTGAGGTCGTCGTGGTACCAGCCGCCCAGCCCCTCGGGGATGACCGTGGTGGCGACGAAGTGGCGGATGGCATCGCGCTCCACGTCCGCCGTGTGCTGCGTGCTCACCAGCACGTCCGTCACGGCGACGGGCGTGTTGCCGTCGTACACCACCGACACCTGCGTCTTGCTGTCGGGGCGAAGCCAGTTCACCGAACCCGCCTTGCGGTGCGCCGCCAGCGACGCGGCCAGGCGGTGCGCCAGCAGGATGGGCAGGGGCATGAGCTCCGGCGTCTCGTCCGTCGCGTAGCCGAACATGATGCCCTGGTCGCCCGCGCCCTGGTCGCCCGACAGGCTCGTCTCCACGTCCACGCCCTGGGCGATCTCGCCGGCCTGGGCGGAGAGGAACGAGATGATGGCCACGTCGTCGGCGCGGAAGGGCTGGTCGGCGTCCGTGTAGCCGATCTCGCGGATGGCATCGCGGACGACCGCATCCAGGTCCACCTGCGCGTTGCTGGTGATCTCGCCGGCCAGCACCACGTTGCTTTCCTTGACCAGCACCTCGCAGGCCACGCGGCTGGCGGGGTCCTGCGCCAGGTGCGCATCCAGGATGCTGTCGGCGATGGCGTCGCACACCTTGTCCGGGTGCCCCTCGGACACCGACTCGCTGGTAAACGTGTAGGTGACGGCGGCCGGCGCCTCGGTATCGGTCAGGACGGTGCTCATGCTGGGTCTCGCGGGTTGTACGGGTGGGACCGACGGAAAAAGGGCCCGCCGTCGGTCAGGACGGTCGGGCCCGTTTTGACGCTTTAGGCGATCTCCCGTTGCTGGTGCGAGCCCGCCAAGCTGTCGGTCAAAGCGCTCGCGCCGCCCGGGCGTGTCCCGGGCCGGGATTCAGTTGCATCTCAAAAAAAACGAAAGGGACCCCGCAGCGTACGTTCCGCTGCGGGGTCCCCCCGAGCGGTTTAGCACATTTATAACGCGGAGCAATCGCTGCAACTCGCCGCGGCACCCTTTCAGGTGCGGCCGAAACGATAATGCAGGGACGCCCGGGGCGCAAGGGACCTGCGCGCGGCAACTCGGTATGCGCGGCGGTCGCTTGCACAAAGCGCTGCCGGGGGGGCGAATGCGGGTGCTTGCGGGTGGCGGAGAATAACAGTATTTGTCGCGACCTGCGCGAGTACGAACATCCTGATCCCCAGACCAAGGGCACTTCATGCCGCGAAAGCATTCTGCCGCACCGTCCAAACATCCGCGCACCGCTGGCAAGGGCAACCAGCAGCAGCAGCGGGTGGAGCTTCCCGATACCCTGCGCAAGATGAGCCGCGAATACAGAGGCAACGAGACTGGCGCGGTTCGAAGCCAGCGCTTTATCAAGCACCTGCACGAGTACCTGGAGAGCCAGCTGAACGCACGCCTCAGCAAGAAGGCGGAGACGCGGGGGGTGATCGTAAAGCCTGAGGCAAAGATATACGGAGCGATCAGGCCCAAGGATGTGGACGTGGCCGTG
>DASQZE010000545.1:0-2880 GCA_035638875.1 Longimicrobium sp. | reverse complement strand
CTTGCCGTCCCCGATGCCCGAACCCGCCGCGCCGTCCGTCTCCGCCGCGCCGGCGCGCAAGCGCACGCCGCTGCTGCCCGTCGTCGTGGGGTTTGCGGCGGCGGTGCCGTATTACGTGCTGTTCATCATGCACCCGGACGGCGCGTTCGACATGCTCTCGCTCATCCTGGCGTTCACGGGGGGCATCTACTACGGCGTGGCGCTGCGCGAGGGATCGCGGCGGCGGCTGGTCGGCGAGGCGCTGGCCGGGGGGGCGCTGACGGTGATGGCCGCGCTGTCGCTGTGGTGGAACCCGTTGTGGCTCGCGGCGGGGTTCGCCGCGCACGGGCTGTGGAACCTGGCGCACCACACGGGCGCGGTAAAGCACGGCATCCGCCACTGGTTCCCGCCCATGCACGCGGCGTGGGAGTGGGTCATCGCCGCGATGGTGGTCTATTTCGCGTGGTAAATGGGGAATTTGCCGTATGGTGTGCGATCCAGGTTGACCCCCCGTCGCCCTCTGAATACCATTCCTGGGGTATGCTCTGGAATCAGCGAAGCAGCAGGTGAACGCAACGAAAATCCTGGAGGATGAACGGGATGACACGAACTGCTTTCCGCGCGCCGATGGCTGGTCGGCTGGCGCTGGGAAATCTCAGAAAGCGCCTCAACAATCCCGCAGTTGCCGAGAGTACCGCCCGCGCGCTCGAAGCATTGGATTGTGAGCTTTTCCTCCGAGAATATGGGCAGGCTTACTCGGAGCTGCTCTCCGATCCTGCCGCTTGGGCGGAAATAGAGGCTGAACGGCGGGCGTTTGACGGGACACTGATGGATGGTCTCGAGAAAGCAGACGAGTGACGGGACTTGGCGCGCATCCGAAGCAAGGCGAGCTGTGGATGGTCAACTTCTCGCCTGTTGCAGGCCACGAGCAGGACGGTATGCGTCCAGCACTGGTCGTTTCTCGAAACGAGATGAATCGAACGGGGCTTTGCATGGTTGTCCCGGGAACACGCACCCAGAAGAACCGCCCTGGACGTAGGTATCCCGAAGGTGAGGGCGGCTTGCCGGACGACACCTCTCTGCTTTGCGACCAGTTACGCACGGTTGATCCCGTGCGTTTCGTCCGCCGAATCGGAGCAGTCGATTCCAGGTACACGAAGCAGGCTGTAACCCTGCTTCACTACTTCCTGTCGTTCAAGGAGTAATCGCATGTCGGTCCTGTGCAGCCGGAAAGACACGCTTGCCGGACGGCTGGCCTGACCTCCGCCCACCCTACTCCGCCGCGACGATCCGGTACACGCCGCGGCCGGCCAGCACGTACAGCTCGCCGCGCGAATCCTCGCCGAACGACGTGATGTTGCCCACGTTCTCCACGCCCCACGAGCGCGGGTCCGTGGCCTGGCCGTTGGCGTAGCGGAAGCTGCGGATCCACCCCTGGCAGTAGTCCGCGTAGAAGTAGGTGCCGCGCAGCGCGGCGAGCGCCTGGCCGCGGTACACGTATCCGCCCGTGACGCTGCACCCCTCCGCGTGCGTGTACTCCGACGCGGGGAGCACCAGCCCGGCGCGGGCGCACCCGTCGCGCGGCTCGAAGCAGTCGCTGCCCTCCATCACGTCCCACCCGTAGTTCAGCCCGCCCTGCCCCGCCGGCGCCACGTTGATCTCCTCCAGCCGGTTCTGCCCCACGTCGGCCACGTACAGCAGCCCGGCCGTGCGATCCCAGCTGAAGCGCCACGGGTTGCGCATCCCCATCGCCCAGATCTCCGGCCGCCGGTCCGAGCGCCCCGCGTACGGGTTGTCGGCGGGGATTCTGTAGGGCGCGGCCCCGTCCACGTCCAGCCGCAGCAGCTTGCCCAGCAGCCGCAGCGGGTCCTGCCCCGTCTCGTCCGGGTCGCCGCCGCCGCCCCCGTCGCCCATCCCGATATACAGCTTGCCGTCCGGGCCGAACGCCACCAGCCCCCCGTTGTGGTTGGCGTACGGCTGCGTGACCTGGATGATGAGCCGCGCTGACGCCGGGTCCGCCCGGTTGCGGTCCGCGCTCACCCGGTAGCGCTCCACGCGCGTGTCGCCGCGGCCGTCCGTGTAGTTGACGAAGAAGAAGCCGTTCTGCGCGTACTGTGGATGGAATGCCATGCTCAGCAACCCGCGCTCGCCGCCCGCGGTGATGTCGTTCAGGGTCAGAAAGGGCACCGGCAGCAGGGTGCCGTTCTCCACCACGCGGATGCGCCCCGGCTGCTCCACGATGAACAACCGCGCATCGCCCGCCGGGGCCGTCAGAAAGACGGGCGAGGCCAGCCCCTCCGTGACGACCGGCTCCAGGCGGATGCTCGTCTCGCCCGGGGGCGGCGCTCCGTCGGACGGGTTGCCGTCGCAGGCGGCCAGCGCCAGCAGGCAGAGCAGGATGCGGCGCGTCATGGGCATCGTGGGTGGGGTGCGGGGTCAGGCCAGGTCGCGAACGGCGGCG
This sequence comes from Longimicrobium sp., assembly GCA_035638875.1. Taxonomy (GTDB): domain Bacteria; phylum Gemmatimonadota; class Gemmatimonadetes; order Longimicrobiales; family Longimicrobiaceae; genus Longimicrobium. The sequence continues at coordinate 440 of DASQZE010000545.1, read as the reverse complement.
CCTTCATCCTCGTAGTCATCCTCGTCCAGCAGGTCGCGGGCGTCGCGCTCGCGGTGCCAGGGCACGCGCACCTTTACGCCGAACTGCGTGGGGCCCTGGTAGCCGATGCCGAAGATGCCCACGTTCTGCCCGCCTTCCACGTGCGCGGGAATGCCGGCTTCGCGCAGCGTCTCGGCCGCGAAGTCGGCCTGCCACACGGCGCCGAACGTGGCCACCACCACCCAGGGTTCGTTGGGCGCCTTCATGTGGTGCGTGCGCGAGGGATGCGGGGACTCATCCGTGGATGGTACGCTGCAACCCGCACCGCGGTCAAAGGTTTCGGTCAGCGGACGAGCGCAGGGAATGCCACGATCCGCATCCATCCCCTCGTCCGCGGACCTGTGATACCGGATTCCATGGTTCCGTGTGCATCCAGCCATCGTGTTTCACGCAGAGGGCGC
>DASQZE010000544.1:0-2059 GCA_035638875.1 Longimicrobium sp. | reverse complement strand
GATCGCGATCCGTAAAAGCCGGTCCTTGGTGGAGGGTCGTGCACCGGATCCCTGGACGGGCGCTGGCTCTGCGCGGCGCGCGGCGGGTAATTCGGTTTTTTCTCACGCGCGGACGCCGTGCGGGGATGCTCGGAAGGTTGACAAACGCGGGGAAATGTGTGTACGTGTGGGTTCCCTCTGCGCGCGTGATGCGTGCCGAAATCCACTCCGCACACCCCTCCATCTTCCATGATTTCAACCCGAATCCGGCGGCTGGTACCGGCGGCGGCGCTGCTGCTTGGCCTGGGCGCCTGCGTGGACGGCGACCCCACCGGCCTGGCGGGCCCCGCGGGCGGCGCCCGGCTGGATGAAGACGTTTCCGCGCAGGCGTGGAACGGCAACATCCGCATCGGCGTCATTCCCACGGCCTCGTCCGTGAGCATCGGCAGCGCGGCGGACTGGACGATCACCAACAAGACGACGGGCGGCGTGCTGCTTTCCGGCACCGGCGGCGTGCAGGCCACCGTCACGCTGGAAGCCGGCTCCGTGAGTGTGACCCGCTACCGCCTGCAGGTGGCGTGCGGAACCGCGGCGGCCATCGCGGCGCGCAAGGCGCAGGCGGAGGCGCTGGGCCACGCGACCCTGACCGAGGTGATCCCGGCGTGCACGCGGCTGTACATTGGCGACTTTGCCAGCAACGCGGCGTTCGGCGTGCGCAACACCTACCGCAACCAGGTCATCGCGCAGGGGCTGGCCGGCACGGATTCGTTCTGGAAGCTGGTGACGGTGACGACGGGCACCACGCAGTACCGCGTGAACACCGGCTCGCAGCAGGCGCTGAGCAGCGGCCCGGTGGTGCTGTCCTCGTCCGACGGGCTGGTGACCCTCGGCGCCGTGTCGTACCGCGGCGTGGCCGAGGTGCGCATCAATGGCGGCGGCACGCTGGCCGGCGTCAACGAGCTGCCCATAGAGGAGTACCTGTACGGCGTGGTGCCGCGCGAGCTGCCCCCCACCGTGTACGACGAGCTGGAGGCGCAGAAGGCGCAGGCCATCGCCGCGCGGACCTACGCCATGCGCGGGCTGAACAAGCGCGCCAGCGAAGGCTACGACATGCTGGCCACCACCACCGACCAGGTGTACGGCGGCTACGCGGCCGAGCACCCGGTGAGCTCGCAGGCGGTCGACGAGACCCGCGGCCTGGTGGCCACCTACAACGGCGCGCTCATCGAGGCGCTGTTCTTCAGCACCAGCGGCGGCGCCACGGCCAACAACGAGGACGTGTACAACTCCGCCCCCGTTCCGTACCTGCGCGGCGTGATCGACCATCAGCGCGGCAACTCGGGCAACGTGCTGGACTCGCTCAAGCACGCGCATGGCGCGCACAAGCTGCGCGGCAACCGCAACGGCGACTTCGAGGCCGACTGGAGCCGCTACCACCGCTGGAGCTTCGAGTGGACGGCGGACGAGATCAGCGCCGTGATCTCCGCCTACGCCGGGCAGCCGGTGGGCCGCGTGCACGCCATCAACGTGGTGGAGCGCAGCAACAGCGGCCGGGTGAAGCTCATCGAGTACGTGACGGACGCGGGCACGTTCACCGACACCAAGGACCACGTCCGCACGTCGCTCAAGTACATCAACGCCACGGGCACGCAGGCCAGCCTGTTGAGCACGCTGTTCGTCATCGAGCCCGTGGTGGACAAGAAGACGGGCGAGATCGGCTTCGAGGCGTTCGGCGGCGGCTGGGGCCACGGTGTGGGCCTGAACCAGACGGGTGCCACCGGCATGGCCGAGAAGGGCGCCACCTTCGACGAGATCATCCGCTTCTACTACCAGGGCGTGGACCTCACGCAGTGGTACTGACGCGCTGAGCCCGTCACGGGCTCGACGAAGGCCGGAGAACGACGAAACCGCCCGCGGGGATGCTCCCCGCGGGCGGTTCTTTCTAGGAAAGCAAAAGTGACCTGAGTACAACCCCTCCCCCGCAGTTTGGGGGAGGGGTCGCCGCGAGCCGCGAGGAACGAGCGGCGAAGACGGCGGGGGAGAGGGCCTCCCCGGCGCAGACGGGGCCTGCTTCCCGCAA
>DASQZE010000543.1:0-13715 GCA_035638875.1 Longimicrobium sp. | reverse complement strand
CCTCGTTCAGCCCGGAGTACCGGGCCGCCAACGCGCCCACGGCGGCCGTGCACGACGTGCTGCACATGGAGAAGCTGGAGCGCTCCGGCGGCACGGTGGGCCTGAACCTGCGCCAGCCCCTGCCGGGCGAGACGGCGCCCGCCGGCTGCTCCGTGCTCAAGCTGTACCTGCGCGGCGAGCGGCTGGTGCTCTCCGACTTCATGCCCATCCTGGAAGATGCGCGCATGCGGGTGGTGGAGGTGGACACCTTTTCGCTCAACGGCGCGGGCGAGCGCGGCTTCATCATCTACTCCTTCGCCGTGCAGACGCGCGAGGGCACGCCCATCCCCGACGACGTGGCGCCGATCCTGGCGGAGTCGCTGCTGGCCGTGCGCGCCGGCGATGCCGTGGAGGACCCGTTCAACGGGCTCACCCTGGCCGCCGGGCTGCGCTGGCGCGAGGCGGACCTGCTGCGCGCCTACAGCGAGTACGCGTTCCAGGTGGGCGCCATCCCCTCGCGCATCGCCGTGTCGCGCGCGCTGGCGGCGTACCCGGCCGTGACCCGGCTGCTCATCGAGCTCTTCCACGCGCGCTTCGGCGGGCAGGGCGGCGACCAGGCGGAGGTGCGCGGGCGCGTGATGGCGGAAATCGAGAAGGTGTCGGCGCTGCCGGACGACCGCGCCCTGCGCCGGCTGCTGGCGCTCATGGAGGGCACCGTGCGGACGAACTACTATCGCCACGGCGGCGCCGAGCCCACGGCCCGCAGCGGCGGCGTGCCCTACATCTCGCTCAAGGTGCGCTGCGCGGACGTGGACGAGCTCAAGAAGACGCGCCTGCTGTACGAGGTGTTCGTCCACTCGTCGCGGATGGAGGGCGTGCACCTGCGGGGTGCGTCCGTGGCGCGCGGCGGCATCCGCTGGAGCGACCGCCCCGACGACTTTCGCACGGAGATCCTGGGGCTGGTCACCACGCAGATGATCAAGAACGCGGTGATCGTCCCCAACGGCAGCAAGGGCGGCTTCATCACCCGCAAGAAGTTCGACGACCGCGAGCAGATGGGGGCCGAGGCGGCGGACCAGTACCGCACCCTCATGCGCGGCCTGCTGGACATCACCGACAACATCGTCGGCACGTAGCTGGTGCCCCCGCCGGGGGTGGTGCGGCACGACGGCGACGACCCCTACCTGGTGGTCGCGGCGGACAAGGGCACGGCGCACCTGAGCGACGTGGCCAACGGCGTGGCGGCGGAGTACGGCTTCTGGCTGGGCGACGCGTTCGCCTCGGGTGGATCCAACGGCTACGACCACAAGAAGGAAGGGATCACGGCCCGCGGCGGATGGGAGTGCGTAAAGCGCCACTTCCGCGAGATGGGCAAGGACATCCAGGCGGAGCCGTTCACCGTGGCCGGCATCGGCGACATGAGCGGCGACGTGTTCGGCAACGGGATGCTGCTTTCCAAGCAGATCAAGCTGCTGGCCGCGTTCGACCACCGGCACATCTTCATCGATCCCACCCCCGACCCGGCGTCGTCGTTCGCGGAGCGGCTGCGGATCTTCAACCTCCCCCGCTCGTCGTGGGAGGACTACGACCGGTCGCTGATGTCCCCGGGCTCCATCCTGGCCCCCCGCGGGAGCAAGGAAGTGCAGCTGACGCCGGAGGCGCGCGCGGCGCTGGGGCTGACGGACGACGTGACGGTGCTGGACGGCGAGTCGCTCATCCGCGCGGTGATCACGGCGCCCGTGGAGCTGCTGTGGAACGGCGGCATCGGCACCTACGTCAAGGACCGGGAAGAAACGCACGCCGAGGTGGGCGATCCGCCCAACGACCCCGTGCGGGTGAACGCGGAGGACCTGCGCTCCAAGGTGGTGGGCGAGGGCGGCAACCTGGGGATGACGCAGCGCGCCCGCATCCAGTTCCACCTGCAGGGCGGCCGCATCAACACCGACGCGCTGGACAACTCGGCCGGCGTGGACATGTCGGACCACGAGGTGAACCTCAAGATCCTGCTGAACCGGGTGGTGCAGGACGGGGGGATGACGACGGAGCAGCGCAACGAGCTCCTCCGGGAGATGACGGACGAGGTGAGCGAGCTGGTGCTGCACGACAACGTGAGCCAGTCCCTGGCCGTGTCGCTGGACGAGATCCGCTCCAAGGAGTCGCTGGACGACTTCACGGCGCTCATCCAGGCGCTGGAGCGCGACCGGCTGCTGAACCGGGAGAAGGAAGACATCCCGGACAACGACGGGCTCGCGGAGCGCCGCGCGGGGGGCATGGGCCTGTCGCGCCCCACGCTGTGCGTGCTGCTGGCGCACGCCAAGATGTTCGCCAAGTCGCAGCTGCTGGCCAGCAAGGTGCCGGACGATCCGGCCACGGAGTCGTACCTGGTGCACTACTTCCCCCCGCAGGCCGTGGAAGCGGCGGGGACGGAGCGGCTGCGCGGGCACCGGCTGCGCCGCGAGATCGTCACCACGCAGCTGGTGAACGACCTGGTGGACCTGATGGGGAGCAGCTTTCTGCACCGCATCTCGCGGGATACCGGCCAGGCGATCCCGGACGTGGTGCGCGCGTGGCTGGTGGCCAGCCGCATCTCGGGGGCGCCGGAGATCCGCGCGGACCTGGCGGCGCTGGAGGGCCGGTTCAAGTCGGAGACCCTCTACCGGTGGCTGAGCGGCCTGGCCCGCGTGCTGGAGGCCACCACGGCGTGGATCCTGGCCAACGCGCCGGCGGGCGCGGCCACGGACGCGCTCATCGAGGGCGCCCGCGGCGGGCTGGCGGAGCTGCGCGGCAACTTCGCGAAGATCGTGAGCGGCGAAGACCGGGCGCTGTTCCTGTCGCGGCTGGGCGAGCTGGCGGACCTGGGCGTGGAGCGCACGCTGGGCGAGCGGCTTATCACCCTGCGCTTTTTGCCGCAGCTGCTGGAGATCGTGGAGGTGGCGCGGGGCGCCGGGACGGACGAGCTCAAGGCGGCCAGGGCGTTCTACACGGTGTCGGAGCGGTTCGGCACGGCGCGGCTGCGCGAGGCGGTGCGCGAGGCGGCCGGCCGCGACCCCTGGGAGCGGCGCTTTGCCCAGGCGCTCATGGACGACGTGCAGCGGGCGCAGCGCGCGCTGGTGCAGGCCGTGCTGCGGCACAACGGCGGCGAGGGCAAGCGCGCGCTGGACCAGGTGGAAAAGGAGAACCCGCGGCAGGTGCGCGCCTACCGCGAGCTCTACGGCGAGGTGCGCAACGGCGACTGCCCGCTGGCGGCGTACGCGCTGGCGGTGCACCAGCTCCGCGAGGTGGCGGAGAGCGCCGAGGCCGGGCCCCCGCGCTCGTAGCGTTCCACGCGGCGGTTCTGCGATCCACGATCCCCGGCGGCCATCCTCGGCCGCCGGGGAGGCACCCCCTTCCCGAACGGCCCTTTCCCGTTTTTCCGTGAGTTTACCCTTCCCGGGAGTTCGCCGTGCCTGAGGCGGCACGCTTTCTCGTCGCCACCAACCTGGCGCAGGCCGCCGGCGCGCTGCTGCTGGGGCTGCTGCTGCTGGCCTTTGCCCGCGGCGGGGACCGGCCCTACCTGCGGCACTGGGGGCTGAGCTGGGTGGCGTTCATGGGCTACCTGGTGGTGAGCGCGGGGGCCCTGCTGACCCTGCGGGCGCTGCCGGCGCTGCATCCCCTGCGGGTGGGGCTCACCTTCGGCAGCCTGCTGGGCGCGTACCTGCAGGCCGGGTGGCTGGCGGCGGGGAGCTGGGAGCTGCGGGCGGGGCGGGCGGCGCCCGCGCGCTGGGCCCGGTGGATCGTCCCCGCGGCGGCTGCGGCGGCGCTGGCCTCCACGCTGGCGTTCGTCACCCCGCCGGAGGCGGTGGACGGCCGCCACTTCGTGCGGGTGGGTCTGCGCTCGCTCGTGCTGGGGCTGGTGCTGGCGGGGAGCGCATGGGCCGTGCGCCCCGTTTCCGGCGGGCCCCGCGCCGGGCGGCGCATGGTGGCGGCGGGGTTCGCCCTGTTCGGCGCGCAGCAGCTGCACTACTTCGCGCTCACCGTGGGGCGGCTGTGGGGCTACCCTGTGCCGGGGTACGCGGCGTTCATGGGCACGCTGGACTTTCTGCTGGAGTGGGTCATCGGGCTGGGGATGGTGATGGCGCTGCTGGAGGAGCAGCGCGCTGCCGCCCTGCGCAGCGCGCTCGAGGCGGAGCACCTGGCGGGGCACGACCCGCTGACGGGGCTGCCCAACCGCCGGCTGCTGCTGGACCGGCTGGCCGTGGCCCTGGCGCAGGCGCGCCGCGACGGCCAGCGGCTGGCCGTGCTCTTCGTGGACCTGGACCGCTTCAAGGTCATCAACGACTCGCTGGGCCACGCCACGGGCGACGCGCTGCTGCGGCAGGTGGGCGAGCGCCTGCGGGCGTCCGTGGGCGAGGAGGACGCGCTGGCCCGGCTGGGCGGCGACGAGTTCGTGCTGCTGCTGCCGGGGATGGACGCGCCGCGGGAGGCGGGCGAGTTCGCCCGCACGGTGCTGGACGCCCTGCGCGAGCCGTTCCGGGTGGACGGGCGCGAGCTGTTCGTCACGGCCAGCGCGGGGATCAGCGTGGCCCCGGACGACGGCGCGGACGGCGAGACGCTGCTGCGCCACGCCGACATCGCCATGTACGGCGGCAAGCAGGCGCGCGGCGACTGCTACCGCTTCTTTACCCCGGAGATGAACCGCCGCGCCCTGGAGCGGCTGGAGACGGAGAGCGCCCTGCGGCGCGCCCTGGCGCGGGACGAGCTGGTGCTGGCGTACCAGCCCGTGGCGGACCTGCGGACGGGGCGCGCCTGCGCCGTGGAGGCCCTGGTGCGCTGGCGGCACCCGGAGCTGGGGCTGCTGGGGCCCGCCGAGTTCCTGGAGGTGGCCGAGGCCACAGGGCTCATCGTGCCGCTGGGGGCGTGGGTGCTGCGCACGGCGTGCGGGCAGGCGCGGCGGTGGCGCGAGGCCGGGCACGGCGACCTGCGGCTGCTGGTGAACCTGTCCGTGCGCCAGTTCCAGGAGCCGGACCTGGTGCGGCACGTGCGCGAGACGCTGGAGCGCGAGGGGCTGCCGCCGGAGCTGCTGGAGCTGGAGATCACGGAGTCCGTGGCCATGCGCGACACGGCGGCGTCGGAGGAGGTGCTGGGCGGGCTGCGCTCCGTGGGCGTGCGGCTTTCCATCGACGACTTCGGCACGGGATACTCGTCGCTGGAGTACCTGCGGCGCCTTCCCATCCACACGCTCAAGGTGGACCGCACCTTCGTCCGCGACGTGCAGACGGACGAGGGCGACGCGGCCATCGTCTCCGCGGTCGTGGCCATGGCCCACCGGCTGGGGCTCACGGTGATCGCGGAGGGTGTGGAGCACCCGGGCCAGCTGGAGTTTCTGCGCGGGCTGGGCTGCGACGCCGTGCAGGGCTACTTCATCTCCCGCCCCCTTCCCGCCGACCAGCTCGACGCCTGGCTCGCCGAGCACGCTGCGGACGCGCTGCCGGAGCAGGCGCTCCCCCACGTGGCGGAGAGCGCCCGGACCAGGCCCGCGCGCGGCTAGCGTCCACGCGCCGGACTGCGGTCCACGATCCCCGGCGGCCATCCTCGGCCGCCGGGGATCGTCGTTTCCGGGAACGTCGTTCAATCGGACCAAGAGACGGAGGGAGGCGGGAGGGAGGCAGCGGAAGGCGCCGCGGCGGAGACAGGGAGCGAATGAATTCGCGGCTACAACTTCACACTGTCGGCCTTCGCCGATACCAAGGACGACCCGCGCGAAGCCCGCCATGTAGTCCGCGCAGGCGGACTTCGCGTTTTCCCAGCGGCGAATTCATTCGCTCGTGGCCCCGCGGGTGCACGGGCCAAGCTGTTGTCCGTCGCCCACCCCGCCCGGGAGACGCGCCCATAATCACAAATCCCGATCGAGCGCCACCTCCGTTGCCTTCCGTTTTCCTCCGCAGGCCCCTCCGCGCTCCCCGCGTGAATCCGCAGTTCGCCCGTCCCTCTAAAATCGCGAGCCGGCAAGCAAAGCAGCACGCGCCACCCATGCTGCGCGCCGCCTCCTGGCCGATCGCCGAAGGATTCCCGTCTTCATCCTGAGCCTCCTCATCGTCTCATGGCACCTGCAACCACATCGGCCTTCGATGGACGCCGCGAAGGTAGCCCGTCCCGCTTCGCTGCCTGGATGGCTCTGCCGCTGATCGTGCTGCTCGCGGCATGTGAGGCTTGCGATCGGCCCGGAGGCGGAGAAGTCGGAGATCTACAGAACGCGGCGGCACTGGCGGATGGAGATCCGCTGAAAGTGTGGCCGGCGCAGGACGCAAACAAGCCGGTGGTGCTGTACGTGGACCGCAGCCAGAGCATGAAGGGCTTCCTGGATCCCGAGTATCCCACGCGCGTGCCGACGGATTACCGCGCGGTGCTCTCCGGCTTCGAGGCGCGGCTGAAACCGGCACAGGTGTTCGGTTTCGGCAACGGGGTGCGCGAGGAAAAGCAGGGCGGACTGGGCGTGTTGGGGAACGCCCGCTTTTACTCCGACGGCAACACGGAGATGGAGGCGGTCCTGCAACTGGTGGAGATGGATTCGGCGCTCGGCTCCACGCACGTAATCATCGGCGACGGGCGGCGCACGGACCCCAACGCGGCCAACGAGCAGTTCGGGCAGATGCGGAACGAGGCGGAGCGATGGACTGCGGCCGGCGGCACCTTCCTTGTCGCGGCCTCGCATGCGCCGTTCAAACCCGTGAAGGGCGATGCGTCCGGATGCCGCGGATCGGCATCGGATGCAGCGGCGGATCGTGAAACGTGCCCGCTCTACGCATTCGCCTTCGTTGCACCGGGAGACCAGGGACGCGTGACCGCCGCGCTCGCCGCGACGTTCGAGAATCTGTACGTCACGCCGCTGCCGGCCATCCTGGATACCGGGGTGCGGCTGGCCGCAACCAGCCGGCAGGACATCACTCTCGAGCCGGAATGGGAGACGAGCGCGCGGGGTGCTCCCATCGCCCGGGTGCGCGGTTCGGTAGCCACCAACCAGCCGCTCCGCGCGCAGATCATCGTGGCCGACACCACCTCACCGCTGGGGCGCGGTGCACTGGCGGCGCTGCGGGGTCGCCAACTGGTGCCGCAGGTGAGTGCTCGCCAGTTGATGGACAATCCCGCCGCGTCGTCATGGCAGGCATCCACCGGAACAGGTGCGCTCCTGCGGCTGACGGATGATCCGTTCGCGGTCGACTTCATCACCCGAGGGGCGGACGCGCAACGCATCCTATACCGACTCGAACTGCGCCCGGCCGGCGAACCCGCGTGGCTGGATGCGTACGATGCGGAGCGCGCGGGAGACACGCAGCGCACCTACGGGCTGGGCCACCTGTTCGAGGGCTTCAGCGCGCGGGATACCCGATCTACTCCCCCGGTGCTGCGGCTGTACGTCGTCGTGAGTTGACGCGCATCCGCCGCACCCGATTCACCTCCCAAACTTCAAACGAGGCTCGTTATGTGGCAATCCGTGCTGCACCTGTGGGCATCCCCGCCGGCCGACGTGGTGCTCATCTGTCCGCTGCCGATCCCAGGTGATCCACGGGATTTCAGTGGATTCTTCGATCGCGGGCCGGTGGCGACGGCGTACCAGTGGACCGCCCTGGCGACGGGACTGCTGGTGCTCGCGGCCGTGCTGGCGTGCTACCTCCTGGACCGGCGCAGCCTGAGCCGCCGCTTCGTCTGGCGCTGGTGGACGGTACTCGGCGCGGCCTCGGTCGCCGGGGCGCTTGTGCCGCTCATGATGCTGTATCTGGTCGTCTCGCAGCATGCGTCTGCCGGCACATGCACGACCAATGTCCTGCCTTTCCCGGAGATGTTTCCCGTGGCGGTGGCCCTGAACCGGGCACTGGCGGGGTTCGTCTGGAGCGCGCTGGCGTTCGTGCTGTTCTCGCTGCTGCTCACCCGCGCGGCGGGATGGCATCCGGCGGCGGGCGGCTTCTTTCACAACCGGGGCTGCCCATGGCCCCGCATCAACCCCTTCGGAGCCTAGCCATGTCCACCGACCTCATCGGCTCGGGGATCGACCAGCGCACGCTCACGTTCCTGGCCCTGGGCGGGAGCGGCATCCGCAGCATCGAGCCGCTGCTGTACCTGTGCGCGTTCGGCCTGGGGCCGCGGCAGCTGCGGCTGGTGCTCATCGACCCGGACCAGTCCAACGCCGCCGTCAAGCGCTCCCGCGAGCTCATCGAGATGTACCGCGAAACCCGCGACGCGCTGGCGGACCAGGGCGCGGCCGGCGTGTACTTTCGCACCGAGGTGGTGGACGCGGTGGGGAGCGCGCTGGTGTGGTCGCCCATCGCGGACGACGAGGGACTGGCGAACGCCCGCTTCGGCGCGCGGGTAGACCGCACCCTCATGCGGGGACGGAGCGCGGCGCTGGGGCACCTGTTCGACCTGCTGAACCCGGAGCGGGTGCGCAACATGGACCTGACGATGGGTTTCCGCGGCGTGCCCTCCATCGGCACGGTGTTCATGAACCGGCTACGGGACGAGCGCTTCTTCGAGCAGCTGCTGTCGCAGGGGCAGACCGAGGCGGATGCCGTCTACTTTGCCGTGGGCTCCATCTTCGGCGGCACGGGCTCGGCCGCGTTCCCCGTGGTGGGCCGCGCACTGGCGGACGGCATCAAGGGGCGCGACACCACGTCGGACATCGCAGGGGTGCCGCCCCAGCGCATCGGCGGCGCGCTCTTCCTTCCCTACTTCACCCTTCCCGCGCCCGACACGCGCGACGCGCCGGACGGCGGGCCCCGACCGGAGACGGTGCTCTTCGCGCAGAACGCGGCGGGCGCCCTGCCCACGTATCTCAACACCAGCACGGGCTACGGCGGCCTGTACATGCTGGGCGATTCCGTCCCCCGCGAGCAGCATCGGAACGAGGTGGGCGGCGAGCGGCAGGCCAACGACGCGCACTACATCGAGCTCTACGGCGCCCTGGCCGCGCTGGACTTCGCGGCACGGCCGGGGGAAGACGCGTCGGCCCGGCTGCCGGTGGTGCGCGCCACGGCCGTCGGCGGCCGCGATCCGGGATGGGGCGACCTGCCGCTGAACGCCGCGTCTCGGGCCCGGCTGGTGGGCGGAATCGTGGCGGCGCACACCTTTCTACGCATCCTCCGCCCCGACGGCGGCGGCGCCCGCGACTTGGCGGATACGCTGCGCGGCGTCACCTGGCTGCAGCTGCTCCGCCTGAAGCCCGGCGAGCTGGTGGAGCGCACGCGGGCCCTGGACGGCATGGGCGGATTCTTTCGCGCGGCGTGGACGTGGCTGGGCGAAATGCGCCGCTCCAATCCCGCGCTGGCGCTGGTCCCCGCGTCCGGCGGCCCGCCGTCGTCCATCCGCCCCGACGAGCTGATCGAGGGCCGCGGCGCCGTGGCCGACGGGCGGTCGCGGGACGACGAGTCCGTCGTCTTTCGCCACTGGAACGACGCGGCTTACGCCCACCGGGGGGCGGGGTTCCCCGGCTTTATGCACGTGATGCGCGAGGGGAGCGAACGCTACGCCCGCGCCGCCTTTTCCGAGAACCTCAGCCCCCGGGGATCCGCATGAGCCGCAACCTGCTGCCGCGGTTTCGCGACAAGCCCAATCCCGCCAACGTCGAGGCGCTGCCGCCGGGGCGCTGGACGCCGCTGCAGAACCCCGTGGAGCTGGCCAAGCTGGAGCTGCCGGCGGAGAACGCGTCGGAGATCCGCACCCGCATCCAGTCCATTCCCAGCCCGTGGGCGCGGCTGCACCTGTTCCGCAACGCGCTTGAGGACCCGCAGCACCCCGCGCACCGGCTGGTGCAGAACGAACTGCTGGATGCGCTGGAGTTCACCTGGTCGCAGGGCTCCGCGCGGGGCGCCCACGTGACGGTGGAGCTCATCCGCCTGGACGACCTGCGCGGCATGGCCCAGGACACCGGCTCCACGCGCGTGCAGGACTTCGCCGACGCGCTGGTGGAGCTGTCGCCGCGGCGCAACGGCGGCCCCGCCCGGAGCGCCGTGCCCACGCTGTCGGTGCTGCTGGTGAACGGCACCCCCATCGCCGCGTCGTCGCCGTACACGCTGCTGTTCACGGCGGAAGACGCGGGGCGCAACGAGGCCACGCGCACGCTCTTTCGCTACGCCGCGGGCGCGGAGCACCGGCCGCTGCCGGCGCGGCCCTTCCGCTTTCAGCGCTACGTGGCGCAGGTGCTCCTGCCGCAGCTGGAAGGCTCCCCGCCGGAGTCGGACGCGGAGTACGTGGAGTGGAACACGCTGCAGGGGTGCGTCACGGCCTGGCTCAAGCGCGAGCTGCGGGAGTGCCGCACGGGGCGCAGCGAGCGGATGGCGGACCTGCTGAGCCCGTCCCCCGGACCGGAGGGATGGAAGACGGCCTCGGCCTCGCTGCACCTGGAGCCGGTCGGGCGGTTCGGCGGGCTGGTGCTGTACAAGCGCACGGACACGGAGCTGGATGAAAGCCGCTGGCGCCTGCGCGCGTCCACGGGCGGGCATCCCGTGCCCATCGTGGTGGATCCCGCCAGCTTCGACGGGCGCTTCTACGCCGGCGCGCCGCCGGTCAAGCTGCCGGCGGACCTGGCCCGCCTGGACCGCGCCGTCCTTCCCGGCGTGGAGACGCACCATCCCTGGGTAAGCCCGCAGACGGACTGGCTCACGGACCAGGTGTTCCTCCTGGGCGAGCCGCTGCGCGCGGACTCCGTGAAGGGGCTGCGCGGATACCGGGTGCCGTCGCAGGGCGCGGATCCCCGCTTCGCGCAGCCCCGCCTGGCGCTGCCGCTGCGGAGCGAGTTCTTCCGCTGGTTCACCCCCGACGACGTGGACCGCATGCTCACGGTGGAGGTGCTCTCCAACGGCTCCGTGGCCGTCGCCCTCACGGTGCCCGTGGGCAGCGACGACGAGCCGGGCGAAGTGGTCGTCCGCCGCGTGTACCCGGACACGCACATCCTCAAGCAGTACGGCCCAGAGCTCACCGTGTGGCCGGCGTTCGCGCACGCCGCGTGGACGGAGTACACGGTGTTCCGCACGGACCGCGAGCAGTTCGTGGCCGAGCACGTGGAGGTGCGCGCGTACGCCGGCGGGCAGGCGCTCCCGCTGGCGGGGCAGAGCCGCCGCACGCCCCTGGTGCGGGCCGCGGCGTTCACGGCGCGCCCGGAGATCCTGGAGTTCCGCAACACGGCCACGGGCGCCGGCGAGCGGGCCGAGCCGCTGGGCGTGGTGCTGCCGCGCTTTCTCGCCGCCCGCGACCCGCACGAGGCAAAGTGGTTCGTGGGGGTGGATTTCGGCACGTCCAACACCATCGTCAGCCTGCGCGAGAACCAGGACCCCGCCACGGACATCTTCGCCGCGGAGGATCTCGTGCTGCCCCTGACGGACGAGGGGGCGGACACGCGGGACTTCCTGGCCGGCTACTTCTTTCCCGCGGCGGTACTGCCGGAGCCGTTCGGCACGGCGGTGGTGCACGTGACGGGGCTTCCGCAGCTGGACCTGGCCCGCGAGCCGGCCGCCGTGCGCGTGAACGTCCCCTTCTCCGGCATGGTGCGCAACGACGGCACGACCAACCGGGTGACGGGCGACCTCAAGTGGTCCGCGGAGCGCGAGGCGTACTTCCTCTCCTCCGCCTTCCTGCGCCACGTCATGGCCACCGTCGTGGCCGAGGCGCTGCGGCGCGGAGTGAAGCCGGCGAACGTCTCCATCGAGTTCTCGTATCCCCGCTCCTTCAGCGACGAGCAGGTGCGCAGCCTGGAGGGGCAGTGGCGCGACGTGCACGCGACCTTCCAGGCGCGGGGCCTGGCCGGGATGAGCATTCAGCGCGGCCTGGACGAGAGCCGGAGCGTGCTGCGCTACTTCTTCAACGCGGCGGGGGTCGGCCTGCTGGGCGCCGGAAACGTCATCATGGACGTGGGCGGCGGCACCACGGACCTGGCGGCGTACGGCGAGGGGCGCACGCTGCTGCTGGACTCCGTGCTGCTGGGCGGCAAGAACCTGTCGGGCCCGCGGCAGCAGGCGGCGGGGCGCGAGGGGCTGGCCAACCCGTTCGTGAGCGCGTTCGTCCGCTGGGCGCAGGCCAACGAGCTGCCCCCGGCGCAGCGGGACGTGCTGGAGAAGTACCTGGCGGACGGGCAGATCCACCTGGCGTTCACCTACCTGGTGCGCACCCCCTGGTTCGAGTCCGGGCAGGCGTCGCGCTTCTGGGTCACGCCCGAGTTCCGCTCTTTCCAGGCGATGATCTTCTACTTCTTCGCCGCCCTCTTCCACTACACGGGGCTGGCGTTCCGCGCCCTTCCGCCGGCGGAGGGGACGGACGGCCCGCGCCTGCCGGAATCCATCACCCTGGCCGGCAACGGCAGCAAGTACCTGCACTGGCTGTCCAACCTGCAGCCGGGCGCGCCGGGCGATCCGTATCGCCGCGCCCTCTCCGACATCCTGCTCGCGGCCGCGGGGGCAGAGGGCGGTCCGCCCGTGCGCGTGCAGGTGAGCGCCAAGCCCAAGGAGGAGGTGGCGCGCGGGCTGGTGGCGCTGGCGGATCCGGGCCTGGGCGCCGATCCGCTGGCCGCGGGCCCCGTTGTGGGCGAGCGGATGATCGTGCAGCTGCGCGGTGACGATCCGCCGCGTGCGCTGGAGCCCGCCACGCGGCTGGACCTGGCCGACGCGTTCACGCACGACCGCCTGCCCACCGTCCGCTGGCCCGACGGGGAGATGGAGGGCGAGCGGTTCCACGCGTCGCTGCTGCGCGCCAGCGAACGGCTGCTGCCCCTGGGCGGCACCTGGGCGGAGCTGCCGGACCGCTACCGGCGGGTGTTCTCGGCGATGGGACGCGAGGGGCTGCGCAGCGCCACGTCGCAGAAGCTGGAGTACCTCGTCAGCCTCGCGGGCAAGAACGCGGGATACCGCGGCTCCGTCTTCATCCTGGAAGCCACGGTGGTGCTGGAGCGGATGATCGACGAGTACTTCGGGGGAAAGCCATGAGCCTCCCCGATCTCCATTGGGCGTGGATCGCCGGGGCCGTCGTCGCCGCGGTGCTCCTGGGGAGGATGATGATCCGCCGGCGCCGCCGTGATCCGTACGCGCGCCGGTCCGACTCCCGGCACGAGCACAGCTCCGCGTCCGGATTCGGGCTGGAGCAGTCCGGCGGGCAGCAGATGCTGGTGCAGGCGGCGAAGGAGGTCCGCAACGCACTCGACCAGCAGGTGAAGCAGCTGGAGGCGCTGCGGGCGTTCTGGTCTCAGCGGCTCGATGAGCTGGATGGCAAGATCACCGCGCTGGCGATCGCACAGGCTGGAGGCCGGGAGGGTGCGCCTGAGCGACGGCCGGAATCCAACCGGGATTCCGGTGGATACGAGGCGGGATCGCGGCTGGAAGCCGGACGGGATCCCGGTGGATACGCGGCGCCGTATGACGCAGGGATGTACGGCGCGGAGAGCCTGGGACGGCCGCTGGCGGGCAATGAATGGGGGATCGGCGAGCCCGTGTGGAGCCCCGGGCCCGGCGACCAGCCGGTGGAGGTGCGCGACGGGGTGCTGGTCATCAGCCGCTCGCTTCCCCCCGCCGGGTACCTGTCCGTCGCGGCGTCGGGAGAAGCGCGCGTCTACCTGAACGCGGACACGCCGCTCACGGAGTTCTCGCTGCCCAAATGGGCCGCGTTCTTCGAGCTGCAGGGAGGGGCCAGGGCGTACGCTGCCTATCGCACGCGCCGCCCCGCCGCCGTCCGCTGGGACGAGGGATCGGGACGCGGCGAGCTGATCAGCAAGGGACTCGCGG
>DASQZE010000542.1:0-3855 GCA_035638875.1 Longimicrobium sp. | reverse complement strand
TGGCGTGCGTCCAGGTGTCGATGACCTTGTTGTAGCGCTCGCCGTTGGAGATGACGCCGTTGTTGTACGCGCGGGTAAAGCGCGCCACGTCCTCGTCGGCCTCGCGAAGGATCTCTTCCTTCTCGCCGGGGATCTTCATGTCCTCGATCCCCACCGACACCCCCGCCAGCGTGCTGTAGCGGAAGCCGAACGCCTTGAGGTCGTCCAGGAACACCACCGTCGTCGCCAGCCCCACCGTGCGGTAGGCACTGAAGATGATGTCGCCCTGCTCCTTCTTGCCCATCGTCTTGTTCCAGTACCCCATCTCCTTGGGCACCACGGAATTGAAGATGATGCGGCCCGGCGTGGTGGGCACCCACTCCTTCTCCTCGCCCTCCTCGCGCTCGTCCGTGGGGCGCGGGTCCAGGAAGTAGTACACCGTGGAGTGGTAGCCCACGCGGCGGTGGGCCAGCGCCATCTCCACCTCGGCCACCGTGCCGAAGCGCGGCAGCACCTTCGTGAGGTCGCGCTCGGCCGACGGCCGGGCCATCTCGGCCTGGTCCGCGGCCACGTCGGCCCCGAAGTGGTCCTTTTCCTTGGTCAGCCAGTAGCACCCGATGACGATGTCCTGCGACGGCGCCGCCACGGGCCGCCCGTTGCTGGGCAGCAGGATGTTGTTGCTGGACAGCATGAGGACGCGCGCCTCCAGCTGCGCCTCGAAGCTCAGCGGCACGTGCACGGCCATCTGGTCGCCGTCGAAGTCGGCGTTGAACGCCGCGCAGACCAGCGGGTGAATGCGGATGGCCTTGCCCTCCACCAGCACCGGCTCGAACGCCTGGATGCCCAGGCGGTGCAGCGTGGGCGCGCGGTTCAGCAGCACGGGATGGTCGCGGATGATGTCCTCGAGCACCTCGTACACCCGCGGGTCGTCACGCTCCACGATCTTCTTGGCGCGCTTTACCGTCTCCGCCTCGCCACGCTTTTCGAGCTCGTGGATGATGAACGGCTTGAAGAGCTCTACGGCCATGGCCTTGGGTAGGCCGCACTGGTGCAGCTTGAGCTCCGGGCCCACCACGATCACCGAACGGCCCGAGTAGTCCACGCGCTTGCCCAGCAGGTTCTGCCGGAAGCGGCCCTGCTTGCCCTTGAGCATGTCGCTCAGGGACTTGAGGGGGCGCTTGCCGCGGCCGCGGATGGCCTTGCTGCGGCGGCCGTTGTCGAACAGCGCGTCCACGGCCTCCTGCAGCATGCGCTTCTCGTTCCGGAGAATGACTTCCGGGGCGCGCATCTCCATCAGCTTCTTCAACCGGTTGTTGCGGTTGATGACGCGGCGGTACAGGTCGTTCAGGTCCGACGTGGCGAAGCGGCCGCCGTCCAGCGGCACCAGCGGGCGCAGGTCCGGCGGAATCACCGGCACCACGTCCAAGATCATCCACTGCGGCTTGTTGCGCTCCGACGGCGTGGCGCCCGAACTGCGGATGGCGTCGATGACCTTGAGCCGCTTGAGCACCATCTTCTTGCGGTGCTGGCTGGTCTCGTTGGCCACCTGCGTGCGCAGCGACTCGGCCAGCGAGTCCACGTCGATCTGGCCCAGCAGGTTGCGCACGGCCGGCGCGCCGATGTCGGCCGCGAACTCCTCGTCACCCTCTTCGCGGGCCTTTTCGCGCAGGGCGATGAACTCGTCCTCGTCCAGCACCTGGCTGTGCTTCACGTCCTGGGCGCCCACCGTCGTGACCACGTAGGCCGCGTAGTAGATCACCTTTTCCAGGTCGCGCAGCGTCATCCCCAGCAGGTAGCCCATCTGCGAGGGAAGCGTCTTGAACATCCAGATGTGCGCAACCGGCACGGCCAGCTCGATGTGGCCCATGCGCTCGCGCCGGACCTTGCTGAGCGTGACCTCCACGCCGCACTTGTCGCAGACGTGGCCGCGGTAGCGGATGCGCTTGAACTTGCCGCAGTGGCACTCCCAGTCCTTTACGGGACCGAAGATGCGCTCGCAGAACAGGCCGTCGCGCTCGGGCTTGAACGAGCGGTAGTTGATGGTCTCCGGCTTGGTCACCTCGCCGAAGCTCCAGCCCCGGATCTCCTCCGGAGAGGCGATCTTGACCTGGATGTAGTTGAAGTCCTGAGACCGGGTCTCTCGGACGCGGGGGAAGTCGATCATCGGGATCCCCTATCTATCGTGGTGTCCCCGGGCATCGTGCTCGGGCGGATGTATCCGTCTCTAAACCCAGGGAATAGGTAATAGGGAATAGGGAATAGCGACCAACTGCTTTTCTGCCGTTGCCGGCTATTCCCTATTCCCTGTTCCCTATTCCCTAGCTCCCAAGCGTAACGCTGATGCCCAGCGCCTGAAGCTCCTTCACCAGCACGTTGAACGACTCCGGCAGGCCGGGTTCGGGAAGGTTCTCGCCCTTCACGATGGCCTCGTACACCCGGCTGCGGCCGTTCACGTCGTCGGACTTGACCGTCAGGATCTCCTGCAGCGTGTGGGCCGCGCCGTACGCCTCCAGCGCCCACACCTCCATCTCGCCGAAGCGCTGCCCGCCGAACTGCGCCTTGCCCGCCAGCGGCTGCTGCGTCACCAGCGAGTACGGCCCGATGGACCGCGCGTGGATCTTGTCGTCCACCAGGTGGCTCAGCTTGAGCATGTAGATGGTGCCCACCGTCACGGGCGACTCGAAGGTCGCGCCGCTCCGGCCGTCGCGCAGGCGCACCTTGCCGCCGGGGGTGAGCCCCGCCTCGGCCATGTGCTCCTCCACCGCCGCCGTCAGCCCCTCGCCGGCGGGCGACGCGGCCAGCGCCGCCGCCAGGGGGAAGTTCGACTCGAACGTCCCTTCCCGGGCCTCCGCCAGCTCCGTGGCGGCCGCCACCAGGTAGGTGCGCAGGTCGCGCAGCTTGACGTTGAGCGCCTCCGGGGTCTCCGGCGCGTTCAGCATCCAGTCGATGGCCCGCCCGATCCCCATTTCCGGGCGCGAACCCTCGCCCGCCGTAAGGTCGTGCGCCTGCACCGTCTCGGCGATCATCCGCGCGTCGTTCACGTCGAACGTGGGCGGAAGGGCAGACTGCACGCCCAGGGCCTGCCGCGCCCAAGTGGCGCCCGCCAGGCGGATGAGCGTGCCGATCTCGTCTTCCGAGGCGCCCTGGAACACCGGCGTCTTGGCCTCGAAGCCAAGCACGCGCGCCGCCCACCCCAGGTGGGTTTCCAGGATCTGCCCCACGTTCATGCGGCTGGGCACGCCCAGCGGGTTCAGGCACACGTCCACCGGCGTTCCGTCCGGGAGGAACGGCATGTCCTCCTCGGGCACGATGCGGGCGATGATGCCCTTGTTGCCGTGCCGGCCGGCCATCTTGTCGCCCACGGAGATCTTGCGCTTCTCCGCCAGGTACACCTTTACCAGCTGCACGACGCCCGGGGGCAGCTCGTCCGGCTGGAAGATCTTGTCGATCTGGCTCTCCGTGCGCTGCCGCACCCGCTCGATGCGGCGCTTGGCCTCGTCGATCAGGCGGCGCAGCTGCTCGTTGATCGCGCGGTCCGTGACCTTGAGCGTGGTGAGGTCGATGTCGTTGAAGTCCAGCCCGTCGACGACCTCGTCCGTGAGCTGCGTTCCCTCGTTGAAGAAGGGCTCCACGGTGCCCTTCTTCAGGAAGAGGGCGACCTCCTTGCCGCGGATGAGCTCGCGGATCTCCTCGTCGCGCGCGTCGCCGATGCGCCCGATCTCCGAACGCTCGTACGTGCGCAGCTCGCCGATCTTCTGCCCCCGCTCCTTTTCCAGGATGGGGTCGTCGATGCGGCGGCTGAAGATCTTCACGTCGATCACGGTGCCCTCCACGCCGGGCGGCACCTTGAGCGACGAATCCTTCACGTCCTTGGCC
>DASQZE010000541.1:0-2645 GCA_035638875.1 Longimicrobium sp. | reverse complement strand
GTGGTGCAGAACGCGGGCAACCCCGGGAACGCGCCTACCGTGCGCATTCGCGGCGCGGCCAGCATCTCCGCCAGCAACCAGCCGCTGTACGTGGTGGATGGCGTTCCGCTCATCTCCGAGGACTACTCGCAGCTGGGGATGGGCGGGCAGGGGATCTCCGGCGTCACGGGGCTGAGCCCGGAGGACATCCAGAGCATCGACGTGCTCAAGGACGCCGCCGCCACGGCCATCTACGGCTCGCGCGGCAGCAACGGCGTCGTCGTCGTCACCACGCGGCGCGGCCGCAGCGGCCGGCCCACGGCCACGTTCAGCGCGTCCGCCGGCACGCAGACCGCCGCGCGGCGGCTGGACCTGCTGGACGCCACGGAGTACCTGGAGTTCTTCAACGAGAGCGCCACCAACGACGGGTACGACGAGGACTACTACGGCGTCATCGGCGTGGACGACCGGGTGAACACGGACTGGCAGGACGAGGTGCTGCGCTCCGCCCCCGTGCAGAACTACGAGCTGGGGCTGAGCGGCGGCGACGAGCGGGTGCGCTACTACGTGGCCGGCACCTGGTTCGACCAGGAGGGCATCGTCATCGGCTCGTCGTACGACCGGGCCGGGGCGCGCGCCAACCTGGACCTGGCGCCCACCGACCGCCTGGCCGTGGCCCTTTCGCTCGGCCTGGCCCGGGAGCACACCTACCGCATCGAGAACGACGGCAGCACGCAGGGCATCATCACCAACGTGGTGGGCAACGCGCCGCTCATCGCCGTGCGCCGGGAGGACGGCGAGTTCACGGGGACGGCGGACGGGCTGGAGTATCCCAACTCCGTGGCCCTGGGCTCCTTGAACGATGCGCAGGCCCGCACCTGGCGCGCCCTGGGCAACGTCGAAGGGCGCTACCGCCTGCTGGACGCGCTCACGTGGACGTCGCGCGTGGGCTTCGACGTGCTGAACCTGCGCGAGTCGCAGTACGAGTCGCCGCGGGTGGGCGGCACCTACGCGGCCAGCAACGGCGGCGTGGCCAAGAGCGGCACCACGCAGGGCGCGCGCTACGCCCTGGACAACTTCGCCACCTGGGACGGGCTGCTGGGCGGCCGCCACGACGTGGCGCTCACCGTGGGCAGCAGCGTGGAGCTGAACCGCGGCGAGCTCAACTTCATCCGCGGCGAAAAGCTGGGGAACGACCAGCTGCGGCAGGTGCGCAACGCGGCCGTCATCGTGGACGCCGACGCCACCCGCTTCGAGAACAACCTGGTCTCCTTCTTTTCCCGCGGCGCCTACACCTTCGACGACCGCTTCACCTTGGGCGCGAGCGTGCGCTACGACGGCTCGTCGCGCTTTGGCGAGAACAACCGCTGGGGCCTGTTCCCCGCCGTATCGGCCGCGTGGTCGCTGTCCAGCGAGCGCTTCATGCAGGGAATCGACCTCGTGGACGACCTGAAGCTGCGGGCCAGCTACGGCATCACGGGCAACCAGGCCATCAGCAACTATCCCTTCCAGGGGCTGGTGGGCTCCGCCAACTACGGCGACCTGCCGGGCCTGGCGCCCAGCAACCTTGCTAACCCGGACCTCAAGTGGGAGAGCACGCGCCAGCTGGACGTGGGCGTGGACCTGCTGGTGCTGAACGAGCGGGTGGGGCTCACGGTGGACTACTACACCAAGGACACGCGCGACCTGCTGCTGGACCGCCCCATCACCAGCACCAGCGGCTTCACCAGCGTGTTCGCCAACGTGGGCAGCATGCGCAACCGCGGCTGGGAGGTGGCCCTGCGGACGCTGAACCTCGTCCCCGCGAACGACGGCGGGCTGCGCTGGACGACGGAGCTGAACTTCAGCGCCAACCGCAACGAGATCACGGGCCTGTTCAACGACGAGCCGTTCAGCACGGGGGAGCGCAGCATCAACCGCGTGGCGGTGGGGGAGCCCATCGGCGCCTTCTACACGGTCAGGTTCCTGGGCGTGGACCCCCAGACGGGCGACGCGATCTACGAGGACCTGGATGAGAGCGGGCGCATCGGCTCGGCGGACCGGCAGGTGGTGGGGAGCCCGCACCCGGACTGGACGGGCGGCATGGGCAACACGCTGGAGTTCGCCGGCTTCGACCTGCGCGCGTTCCTGCAGGTGAGCCAGGGGGCGGAGGTGTTCAACGCCATGCGCCTGTTCAGCGACGCCGGCGGCTGGTACCTGGACAACCAGTTCGGCCACGTGATGGACCGCTGGCGCCAGCCGGGCGACGAGACGGACGTGCCGCGGGCCAGCTACGACGGCCTGTCGGGCGCGCGCACCATCAGCAGCCGCTTCATCGAGGACGGCTCGTACGTGCGGCTGCAGGAGGTCACGCTGGGATACCGACTTCCGGGGCGCCTGGCCCGCCTGGCGGGGATGGACGGGGCGCGCCTCTTCGTCTCGGGGCACAACCTGCACACCTGGACGGACTATCGGGGCTACTCGCCCGACGTGAACAGCAACGGGGTCTCCAACGCGGCGCTGGGGACGGACTTCTACGCCTACCCGGTGGCCCGCACCCTCACGGTGGGCATCCGGGGCACCTGGTGACCGCGCCCGCGACCTTGAACCGACTCCTGGAGACCCCATGCGACTGAAATTCCTGTTGCCGGTGCTGTGGATGGCGGGCGCGGCCGGCTGCGACGGAC
>DASQZE010000540.1:0-11173 GCA_035638875.1 Longimicrobium sp. | reverse complement strand
GGCGAATTCATTCGCTCTGCCCCGGCTGGGACCTCCCCTGCGGATTGCGTCTCGCGCATTGAGGCGGCCTTCCGGCTCCTGAGCGGGTAAACCCGCCGCTGGAAAAGCCAGAAGCCCCGTCTCGGCTCGCTGCGCTCGCCGAACGGGGCTTCAACTGCTGCGCACAAACGGCGGCGGAGCCCGGCTTACACACCGGCACCCCGCCGTGCCGCGGTCGGTCGGCGAAGGCCGGCATCGCGGGGTCATTGCCGCGAATTCATTCGCCGGGCCTCCCGTGCACGGCCTCCGCCCATCCCGCCCGAAACCGTCCAGCCCCCTGCCCTCCCGGGTTCAACGCCGCCGCATCCCCCCCCTCAGAACACCACGCGGTACAGCAGCGACAGGTTGCGGCCGGGGCCGGGGGCGAAGTCCTTGATGCGGCTGGTGGCCTCGCGGTGCATCTCGTTCGTCAGGTTCTCCGCGCGCAGGGTGATGGAGTGCAGCGAGCCCGCCCACGGCATCCGCACCCCCGCCGTCCACCGCACCGTAGTGTGTGCGGGCGTCGGCTGCTCGGCGGCAGCGCCGGTGCGGTCCTGGCGCATCTCGTGGTGCAGGTCCGCGCCCAGCGACCAGCGGCCGTCGTCCCAGCGCACGGTGCCGCCCACGCGCGGCGGCGGCATGAAGGAGAGCGGCGTTCCGTTCGCGTGCTCGGCGTGCAGCCAGTCGCCCATCATCCCCACCACCAGCGTGCGCGTGGCCGCCACCTCCACGGCCCCCTCCACGCCCCGCAGCACCGTCGTGCCCTGCGCGTACTCCAGCACGGGCAGCCGCACGCCGTACAGCAGCGTATCCCCCCGCGCCGCCAGGTAGACGAAGTTGGATACGCGGTTGCGGTACGCGGCCATCTGCCCCGTCCAGCGCGGGTTCTGCACGCGCAGCAGCCCTTCGATCGAGAAGCCGTGCTCCGCCCGCAGCGCGGGGTTGCCCAGCTCCACCGCGCCCGTGCCCGCGTGCGCCGCGGCGGAGAACAGCTCCTCCACGGTGGGCGCGCGGAACGAGCGGGCGGCGCTCAAGGCGGCGGACCATCCCCCCGCCAGCGGCACCCGCACCCCCGCCGATCCGGAGACGGCGCGGAAGTTCCGCGTGCGCCCCGCACCGAACTTGGCGTTCGTCACGGACGCGATGCGGTAGTCGTCGTAGCGGCCGCCCAGCTGCAGCGCGGCGCCGCCCATCAGCCGGATCTCCTGGAAGCCGAACACGCCCAGCCCGCGCGAATCCGCCGGGGGTGTGAGCGCCTCGGGACCCGTGGCATCGTACGCCTTGAAGAGCGCGGAGGCGCCCCACGCCCCGTCCGTCAGCACGCGGCCGGGGCGCTGGTGCACGCGCAGCCCCGCCGTCCGCGTGCGCAGCGCGAACCGTTGCAGCACGCTGCCCGCGTCGTCATCCACCTCGTCGTGCGCGTAGTCCTGCACGGCGGCGTCCATCCGCACCCGCGCCACGGGGGACGACGGGAGCCGGACGTCGCCGCCGGCGCGGAGCTCGTAGCGCCGCCCGCGAAGGCTCACGGGCTTGGCGCCCGGCGGCACCGGCAGCCCGTAGCCAAAGCGGTAGGCCCGCGCCGCGAACCCGCCCTCCACCCGCTCGCCGGCGTGGCCCAGCCCCAATGCGCCGTTCCAGCTCTCCGCGTCCGTGTTGCGCAGCCGCGAGCCCAGCACGGCGTCGGCGGGGATGCGCATGTCGCCCGTGCTGCGGCCGCCCACGCGCAGGGTGCCGGCCCACGCGCCCGCCAGCGGCGCCGTCACCTTGACGTTCGCCGCGCCGCCGGGGTAGGCGGACTCGGAGTGCGCGCCGGCGCTCCACTCCACGCGGCCGGGAACGTGGGTGGGGATGTCGTCGGAGATCACGTTGACCACCCCGCCCAGCGCGTTGTTGCCGTACAGCAGCGTGGCCGGGCCGCGCACCACCTCCACCCGCTGCGCGGAGAGCGGATCCACCGTCACGCCGTGGTCGTCGGCGCTGCCGGCCAGGTCGCCCGTGCGCTGGCCGTCGTGCAGCACCAGCACGCGGTCGCCGGTCAGGCCGCGCAGCACGGGCATGGTGGCCGCGGGACCCATGGAGCGCATGGACACGCCGGGCTGCGCGCCCAGCGTGTGGGCCAGGGTGCCGCCCATCTCCCGCTCCAGCGCGCGCCCGGCAAGCTGGCTCGTCGCCTGCGCCACGGCGGACACCTCGCTGGCCGCGGGAGAGGCCGTCACCTGGATGCCGGGGAGCGTGAGCGGCGTGTGCTCCAGCCGCAGCCGCACCCGTGCGTCCGCGCCGGCGACGACGGTCACGGACTGCTCGGCGGGCGCGTAGCCCATGGCCAGCACCCGCACCCGCCGCTCGCCGGGCGCGATCCCCTGCAGGACGAAGGTGCCGTCCGCGCCCGTGCCCCCCACGCGCAGCCGTCCATCCACCAGCACCTGCGCGCCCGCCACCGGCTGCCCCGCCGCGTCGTGCACGCTCCCCGCGATGCGCCCCGCCTGCGCGTCCGCCGCGCCGGGGGCGGAGAATCCGACGCCGGCCAGCATCGCCAGGATCCCCCATCCACGCTTCCACGTCATGCTCACCACCCTGCTCCCTCGTCCGAGACTCGACTAAATTTAAACCTATCTAAAATCAACATGCTACCGAGCGCAATCGAAAGTCAAGTATGGTTGACCCACGTTGGGTGGGATGGATGCGCAGCCGCCTCCCCTGCAGCATCCTCCCATCCGCCCGCCGCGGAATCTTTCTCCGATACCGCGTGGATACCAGATCCGGAAAAATTCAGTCTTACACGGAGTCAACGGAGTTAGCGGAGTTGTTTCTACCGCTCTTCACGTCTCCGCCGAATGGCGGAGACCTTGGGGAAGGCACGAGAAACCTCCGTTTACTCCCGCTCCCGTGTGAGAGTGTGTTTAGGAAACTCTCCCCACGATTGATTTCCTGAGGGAGGCGCCGCCGGAACCGTTGCCCGGACTGATCCATGGCGCCGACCGAAGGATCTGGCCCGCATCCCCGGGGGCTGGCAACTCGGCGCGAAGCCTGCCCCTCGGTCGCGCAAAGTAGATCCTTCGGTCGCGCGCAAAGGATTGTGTGCTTTGAAGTTGCCGGCGTGCGCTCCTTCAGGAAATCAACTGCGGGGGTCTTGCAAAGTACGATTCTTAAACACCCGCTGAGGCAATTCTTTTTGCGGATTCGATATGAGTATGAGACGGCAGTAGAGCTCCGAGTACACGATCAGCCGTACGATCCGGTATCAATCGGTTTCATGCCCGGTGCAGATCCGTGTGGACGGAACGAAAAGCGCCCCCGCCGATGATCCCGGCGGGGGCGCTCGTTCGCTACCGGCTGCTGCCGCGCGTCAGGTGGCGCAGGGCCGCGTGGGGTTGCGGTCGCACTCGGACTGCGGAAAGGGCAGGAACTGCATGGACGGACGATCCGTGGTGTACGCCGCCAGCCGCCGCAGGTCTTCCCAGCGCAGCCCCTGGTTGAACAGCTCGTAGCGCCGTTCGTACAGGATGGCGCGGAAGACCTCCGCCTCCGTGTCCAGCTGCTCGGCCGTCAGGGGCGGGTTGCACCCCGTGGGCTCCACGGCGTTGAGCGTGCAGGCGCCCGTCACCAGGTTGCGGCCCTGCGTGCGCACCTCGTTGACCAGGCGCGCCGCCTCGGTCAGGTTGCCCAGGCGCGCGTACGCCTCGGCCTGGATGAGCCGCATCTCGTCCGGCAGGTACACCGGGTACGGGTCGGCCCGCGTGCCGCCGTACGTGCGGAAGCTGAACGCCGAGTCCGGGGTGCCCGTGGTGGTGTTGGCCGTGGACGGCACCCGGTCGGCCCAGAACGTGGGCCGGCGGTCCGCCGAGTCCGCCTCGGTAAAGAACTCCTTGCGCGCGCCCACGTAGCGCAGCTGCCCCAGCGACATGTACTGGAACAGGGGGTTCATCTGCGTGCCCGGGTACTGCAGCAGGCTCAGCGACCCCGCGCCCGTGAGCGGCACCCGCTGCGCCGCCGCCAGGGCCTCCGTGTACCGCCCGTCGAACAGGTAGTAGCGGGCCAGCATGGCGTCGATGGTGGCGGGCAGGTTGATGCCCGTGTTGGCGCCCGCGCTGCTGTCCAGCACGCGCGTGCGGAACGCGGTCAGCTCCGCCGGCGTCATGGTGAGCACCTCGGCGCGCGCCATCTCCAGCCACGCGATGACGGTGTCGCGCGCCGCCGCCCGCGGCAGCACCGCGGCCCCCGCCGAGTCGTAGCGCACCGGCATGCGCTCGTACTGGTTGGTCAGGTGTCCCAGCGACATGGCCTCGATTAGGCGGCTCAGGGCGCTGATGCCCGTGAGCTGCCCCCGGCTGAGCCCCGGCACGCCCGGCGCGTTCTGGCGCAGCAGGGCGGCCGTGCGCGAAATGCGGAAGGTGGCCGCGAACGGGTCCGCCACCACGCCGAACGTGGCGTCCGGGGTGCCGCGCACCAGCGACACGTCGGCCGCCAGCGCCACCGGGCGCGTGCTCCACTGGTCCGAGGCCAGCTCCGAGGCACGGACGAACACCAGGATGTTGTCCGCGTACTGCGCCTGCAGCCCCGCCGTGGTGGTGAGGATCAGCTCGGCGTTGTTCAGGACGTCCTCTTCCTTGGGCCCGTTGGGGTTCACCAGGTCCAGGCTGCACCCCGCCGTGGCGCCGGCGAGCGCCGCCAGGGCCAGGGCGCGCCGTCCGCGCCGGGCGGCGCGGCTTCGATTCGGAAAGCTCATGCGTCCGCCTTACAGGTTGAAGTCGAAGCCCAGCACCCAGGTGCGGGGAATGGGAGTCGTGGCGAAGTCCACCCCGCGGGCCACCGTGCTGGCCGCGAACAGGTTGATCTCCGGGTCGATGCCCGAGTAGTCCGTCCACGTGTACAGGTTGCGGCCCGCCAGGCGGATGCCGACGTCGTCCACGCCCAGCCGGCGCGCCCAGTCGCCCTCGATGCGGTAGCCCACCGAAAGCTCGCGCAGCTTCACGAAGGTGCCGTCTTCGATGAACTCCTCGTACAGCAGGTTGCGCTCGGCGTTGCGGCTGAAGGTGCCGTTGATGGTGTCGCCGCGCGCCTCCACGCCCGCGTTGGGCGACGAGCCGAAGAAGTCGGCGCTGCGCCGCGTGAAGTTGGCCACGTCGCCGCCAAAGCGCCCGTCGAACAGCACACCCACCTCCACGCCGCGGACGTTGAAGGTGTTCTGCAGCGACGCCGTGAAGTCCGGGTTGGGGTCGCCCAGGATCTCGCGGTGGATGACGATGGAGCGCACCGTGCCGTCCGCGTTGCGTGCCGTGTCGCGCGCCGCGAACGGCGTGCGGTTGGTGCCCAGGTGCACCCGGTTGCCGGCCGCGTCCGTGGGGTACGTGCGGCCGTAGAACACGCCGATGGGCTGCCCCTCGATCACCGCGTTCAGGTACTCGAACGTGATGGTGTCCGAGGCCTGGTTCAGCTTCTCGATCTTGTTGCGGTTGCGGGCGAACAGCAGGCGCGTGTTCCAGCGGAAGTTGTCACGCTGCACCGGCGCCGCCGACAGGGCCAGCTCGATGCCCTTGTTGCTCAGCTCGCCGATGTTGCGGAACTGCGACGAAAAGCCGCTGCTGGGCGCCAGGGGCACCGACAGCACCAGGTCCGACGTGCGCTTGTCGTAGTACGTGAGCTCCATGGCGACGCGGTCGTCCAAAAAGCTGGCGTCGGCGCCGAACTCCCACTCGCGCTGGCGCTCCGGCTTGAGCGCGTCGTTGCGCTGCAGCGTGGGGGGACGAATGCCCGCGCGCCCGCCGAACAGCACGTTGGTGTACGTCACCTGGTTCAGGTACTCGCCCGGCGGCTGGCCGCCCGTCTGGCCGTATGCGCCGCGCAGGCGCAGGGTGCTGAACACCCCGCCGAACGCGCTCTCGCGGAATCCCGGCTGCTCGTCCACCACGTACGACGCGCTCACGCGGGGAAAGTACTGGTAGCGCTGGTCCTCGCCGAACGCCGACGAGCCTTCCAGGTTCACCCCCGCCGTCAGGAACAGGCGGTCGGCGATGGACAGGCGCTCCTGCACGAACGTTCCCACCGTGCGCAGCTCCGTGGTGCCCTGCGACGCCGTCTGCAGCACGCCCACCAGCGTCTCGAAGCCCGGGGTAAGGTCGCTCACCGCCGCGCGGATGGTGTTGATGCGGTCCTGCGTGTAGCGAAAGCCCACCGTGCTGCTCAGCTCCAGGTTGGAGCCGAACGAGTTCTCCAGGGTGGCCGTGAGGTCGTTGTTGAACCGCCGCACGGAGCGCACGGGCGTCTGCAGCGACCCCGAGAACGCGCCGGAGGTCGCGAAGCGCGGCTGCAGGTACGTGTCCTCCTCGCGGCCGTCGTCCAGCCCCGCCAGGTAGGTGATGGTCAGGTTGCTGCGGGGCGTGGCCGTCGCCCGCACGTTGCCCAAGAAGCGCGTGATGTCGGAGCGCGCCGTCCAGTTTTGGATCACGTCCAGCGGGTTGGTGCCGATCACCGGGCTGTACGCCAGGCGCGCCGCCGCCGAGTCGAACTGGTTGGGGTTGAACGTGGTGGGCGTAAAGATGACGGTGGTCAGGATCCCCTGCGTCTGCTCGCCCTCGGGCACCAGGTTGGTGCGGGTGCGCAGGTAGCTGCCGCCGGCCTCCACCTCCATCCAGTTGGAAAGCCGCTGCGTGACCTTGGCGCGGCCGCCGTAGCGGGAGTAGCCCGTGGAGCGGATGATCCCCTCCTCGTCGTTCCAGTTGCCCGACAGGTAGTACGTGGTGCCTTCGCTGCCGCCGGACACCGACAGCTGGTTGCTGATGCCCAGGGCCGTCTGGAAGATCTGGTCCTGGTAGTCGTAGCGCGTGGTGTCGCGGCCCAGAAAGGGGCCCAGGGCGCGCACGGCGATGGTGTCGGCCACGCCGATGCGACGCTCCGTGTTCACGGGAAAGTAGCCCGGCGTGCGGGCCGCCTGCAGCTCCGTGGTGTAGGAGATCTGCGGCGCGCCCTGCCGGCCGCGCTTGGTGAAGATCTGGATGACGCCGCTGTTGGCGCGCGAGCCGTACAGCGCGGCGGCCGCGGCGCCCTTGAGCACCTCCACTCGCTCGATTTCGTCCGGCGAGATGTCCGACAGGCGGTTGGTGAGCGCCGTGTTGCTGCGCGTGGCGTTGGAGCCCAGGCCGATGAGCGCATCGTTGTTGTTGTCGACGATCACGCCGTCGACCACGATCAGGGGCTCGGCGTTGCCCAGGATGGTGTTGGTGCCGCGCAGGCGGATGCTGGATCCGCCGCCGGGCTGGCCGGAGGTCTCGTTGATCTCCGCGCCCACGATCTTGCCCTGCAGCGCCTGGTCCGCCGACGTGGCGGCGGGCGCGCGGGTCACCTCTTCACCGCTCACGGACGATACGGCGTTGCCGATCTCGCGGCGCTCCGCCGGGGCGCCGGTGCCCGTTACCACGAGCTCCTCCAGCTGCAGCGCGGCGGACGAGAGCGCCACGGCGGGGACGGAAACCTCGCGGTCGGCGCCCAGCACCACCTGGCGGGTAGACGTGCCGCGGCCGATCTGCGTGAACTGCAGCGTGTACGTGCCCGCAGCCACCCGCGCCCGCAGGCTGAAGCGGCCGGCCGCGTCCGTCACGGTGCTGGCCGCGGCCGTGCTGGTGCCAGGGTTGCGCAGCTGTACGCTGGCGTTCACCAGCGGCGTGCGCGTGTCGGCGTCCTGCACGCTGCCGGTGATGGTGTACGAATCCTGCGCCGCCGCGGGGTGCGCGAGCGCGCCCGACAGCAGGAGCATTGTCGCGCCGAGCCACCGGCGCAGACGGGTTGGGGGCATCAGGGTCCCTCCGGGGTGTGTGTGGAGTGTGGTGATGAACGCGCCGGCCCCGGCCCAGGGAAGGGGCGCCGGGGGTGGCTTTGGGATACCGGCGACCGCGGGAATCGTCCGGTCGGGGTGCGTGACGCGTTGCTGATGTGCGCTTTTGTTACGCAATTCAATAGCATCCGTCGCAGGCAACCGCAAGGTTCGCTCGGAGATGGAGGAAACAAATTTTTCGCATTTGCCCCGTTTGGCGGATCCGGTGTGGCGCAATCGTACGCTTTCCGCCGTAAACGCACAGAACCCCGCCGGCGGTCCGTCGCGGCGGGGCTCCTTTCGATATACCGGATCATCCGAAACTGGACTGCGGCCGGTCGTCCAACCTCCGATGCGCGTTCCACACCCCGGAAGGTGATTCTCGGCCCGATGCCGAGCGTCCCCTCATCCGCCGGAGCGTCATCCTGGCGGGAGCGCCCCGCCGTTCGTGGGCAAGGTTCGATGCGCGATCGAAGAAGCAGGGCCGGCCCCGGAGGCCTGCGCCGCCTACAGCTGCGCGAGGATCTTCACGAGGGTCGCGATCCAGAGCACCGCCAGCAGCAGCACGCCGCCGCGCCGGCTTTCGCCGCACGCCCACCAGAAGCGCCACACGAGCGCCGTCGCGGTCGCGGCGAGCGCGAGCACCTGCACGGCGGCGGGCAGCCCCGTGTAGGGCAGCGCGAGCTTGAGCGCGAACAGCACCCCGAAAAAGATGCCGAACCGCACGGCCGGCGAAAGGCTGGAGCGCGGGCACGTGGCGCCGGACGGGAGCACCGGGTCGGGCGTGGCCGTGCCGGGCGCGGAAGCGAAAGGCATGTACCTGGATGGGACGAGGAGCGGAGCCCCCGGGTGCCGGGGTCTCCACTCCCTGTACGAGATTCGCGGCCGAAAGGCTTCAATCAGCAGCGGACGCAGGGCCCGGGTCCGGCGTAGGTGCCAAAGCCCGGCTCGGTGTACGCGTAGCATTCCCAGGCAACGCACGTCGCCTCGTAGCGGCGCGTCATCTGCGCGCCGTTCACCGTCCCGCCGCGCGTCGCGGCCGCATCGGTGCCGAAGCTCTCGATCACCAGGTCGTCCAGGTGCAGCGCCAGCTTCTTCATCGTCGTCTCCCGTGTAAGGAAGGCCGGCTCCGGGGCGGCGCCGGCCAGGCGGATCAGCAGCGGATGCAGCGGCCGTTGACGTACGTCATGTAGCCCGGCTCCGACGGCTGGTAGCAACCCTGCCGCGTGCAGAGACAGGTCCCGGCCGCGGTGATCTGCGCGCCGTGCACGGTGCCGTGCTCCCCGCCCGACGCGTCGGTCGTAAAGCTGTCGATGCGCAGGTCCTCGATCTTCAGGCTCAGCTTCTTCATCGGGTCTCCGTCGGATGCGGGTGGGTGGTACGCCGCGATGGACGACGCACGGTGTCGATAGTCGTCGCAAAATGTAACCCAATGCAGGGCTGTGCGTCACCCGTTCCGCCTGAAGCGCTCCGAATCGGCGGATTTCCGTCTCGCGCACCATGACACCTCACGGCGGATACAGATCGTAC
Source organism: Longimicrobium sp. (assembly GCA_035638875.1). Classification (GTDB taxonomy): domain Bacteria; phylum Gemmatimonadota; class Gemmatimonadetes; order Longimicrobiales; family Longimicrobiaceae; genus Longimicrobium. The sequence continues at coordinate 1,818 of DASQZE010000540.1, read as the reverse complement.
TGCTTGCAGTGCTGCGGTTGATGGAATCGAGGCAAGCTGTTAAGGTTCGTCCACGACAAGGATCGTCGGGATGCGGATGTATCCCTGCAAATCCACCATCACGCCAAGGAGCACGGCCATGCAGAAGAACAAGCTGGATCTCGACCGCATCGAAGTCGTGTCGTTCGAGACCGAGGAGTCGCGCGACGGCCTCGCCATCGAGGCGATCACCGGCAACGTGTGCGTCACCCGTCCCACCGTGTACGGCACCTGCTGCACGCCCTGACCGCGACCCCGTCTCGCGACGGGCCCGGAGAGGTACGAAAACCGCCGCCACGGGACATCGTGGCGGCGGTTTTTGGAATACGATCCGGCGGTTGTCGCAGAAGCCGGCATCCTGGTGGCGGCAGCTGAAGCGGGGCGCCACGATCAGATCCTCGTCCCGCGGCTTCCAGCACGTTCACTGCGCTTCGAACACCGCTCGTTGCAGCGTGTCCACACGCACGCCGCTCGGTGGCTGCCGGACTGCGAAGCCGCCCCTTGCCGCACGCCGCGCGTCGGCACTCGCGATGAGCGCGTAGTGGGCTGCTGAGTAGGCCGGCGAGCCGCAGGCGTCCGGTAGAATGAGCTGCTCCACCGCGGTCGCATACACGGCGACACGCACCTGGCGAAGCACCTCGACCGTGTTCGGCGCGCGGTAGCCGGAAGCAGCCTGGCACGACACGCCACCGCTGTAATGCGCCGCGACCCACACCAGGTCGCGCGGTGCAGGTGTGCCGGGCTGCGGATGCGAGCATGCGCAACCCAGGGCGAGACCCATCAAAAGCAGCAGCCGCATCTTCAGTCTCACCCCGCCATCGCCAGCAGCTCGGCCGTGTGCAGGCTCCGCCGGTTGTCGCAGAAGTCGGCGATCTGGTGGCGGCAGCTGAAGCCGGGCGCCACGATCAGGTCCTGGTCCGCGGAATCGCGCACCGCGGGAAAAAGCACGCGCTCGCCGCACGCCTTCGATACCTCGTAATGCCCCTGCTCGTAGCCAAAGCTCCCCGCCATTCCGCAGCATCCACTATCCAGGATCGAGAAGTCCAATCCCTCCACGCGCGACAGCACCTGCCGCGTGGGCTCCATCCCCACGAGCGCCTTCTGGTGGCAGTGGCCGTGGACGACGGCGCGGCGCTCCAGCCGGCCGGGGCGGTAGTTTGGCAGCCCGGCCAGGAACTCCTCCAGCGTCAGCGATGCGGCGGCCAGCGCCTTCGTACGCCCGTCGCGCACCAGGCCCGGCAGCTCGTCGCGCAGGGTCAGGATGCAGCTGGGCTCGATGCCCACGATGGTCGCCCCGCGCTCCACCTCGGGCGCCAGAACGTCGACGAGGTTCTGCTGCAGGTCGCGCGCGTGGTCCAGCAGCCCCTTGGATACGGCCGCGCGGCCGCAGCACACCTGCGTGCGCGGCAGATGAACGTTGAAGCCGGCGCGCTCCAGCACCGTCACCGTGGCCTGCAGCGGCCCGGTGCCGAAAAAGCCGTTGAAGGTGTCGTCGAACAGGATGACGGTTGGGCGATCGGCGCCGGCGGGGGCCTGGTGGCGGCGGAACCAGCGGCGGAACGGCTCCGGCGCGAACGACGGCATCTCGCGCCGCGGGTCGATGCCGCCCATGGCCTTGATGGCGCCCGAGAGCATCCGGTTGCCGAAGTTCGCGAAGCCGGGCGCGATGGACGCCGCCTTCGCCACGTCGTGGATGCGCCCGAAGAACTGCGACTTGCGGTCCACGCCGTGCTCCCGGTGGTGCTGGGCCAGGAACTCGGCCTTGTAGCGCGCCATGTCCACGCCCACGGGGCACTCCGT
>DASQZE010000539.1:0-1726 GCA_035638875.1 Longimicrobium sp. | reverse complement strand
CTCCGTCGTAGACCTTTACCGCATCCGCAGGCTCGTCCGCTACGTAGAGATGGCCCTCGTGGAACAGCACCCCGCGCACCGAATTGCCGACCCGGGTATCCGAATCGTCGGTGAAGCTGACCGACAACCCCTGCGGTGCCGAGACGTTCGGCGGCGCGGGCGCGGGTACCCCGGGGAGCGCCCCACGCTGGAGGCGGCCCTGGTCCCTGCCAGGAACTGATCCGGAAGCGGATACTGCTGCTGCAGGAAGGACGCAACCGGCAGCGGGCTGTTCGCACCCTGCAGCCCGGTCACCACGTTGGTGTCCTGGCTGGAGACGTAGCAATTGCCCTGGGGATCAAAGGTGAGGTCGTACGGATGGAGAATGGAGTTGACGGTGTCTCCGGACGCGAGAACCTCCTTGAAACCCCAGCCGCCGTCTCCGTTCGCCTGGTAGACGAGGACCTGGCTGTACTTTTTGTAAGCATTGACGACGTAGAGCAGGCCGCCGGCGATGCCAATGCCGCGCAACTCCTGCAACGCCGGATCAGAGCCGCCCGTCGGCAGGAGCTGTGGCTGGGAATGCTCATGCCCGCTGTCGTGGTAGACCAGGATGTTGTTTACGCCGCCGGTCCCCCCATGAAAGCTGATGTACCACATTGTCGATTCTCCTTGAAGGCTTGTTTCCGCAGCACCTGCGGTGCGGTGATCCATGCGTCGATGATCAACCTTGCGCAGCAGCGTCAGGAGATGCGGACCACGTTCTTCGCCTGCAGCCCCTTCAGACCTTGGACCCCATCGAAGCTGACGTGATCTCCCTGTGAAAGCGTGTTTAAGAAGTTCTCCCCGCGTTTGATTTCCTGAGGGAGGCGCCGCCAAAACCCTTAGGTTGTCGAGATCCATGGCGCCGACCGAAGGATCTGGCCCGCATGACCGAGGGCTGGCAACGCTGCGGGAGGCCGCCTCTCGGTCGCGCGGAGTAGATCCTTCGGTCGCGCGCAAAGACTTGTGCACGTTGAGGTTGCCCGCGTGCGCTCCCTCAGGAAATCAATCGGGTGTTTATAGATCGGGCGGAAACTTGAACACAATCTGAAAGGCGCCCGCACCTACTTCGACGCGAGCTGGTGGGCGCCGTCCCACGCGTCGGACGGCGGGTGAATGGCGTACTCCCGACAGCGCTCCACGTAGACGGCGGACGGCCCATCCTCCGGATGCCGCTCCACGAGCACACGGAACGCATCCGCCGCCTCGCCGAAGCGGCGCGCACGGTACAGCGCCAGCGCGGCGGCGAAACCCGCCAGCAGCGCCGACGTATCCGCATCCACCCCGTCCTCGCGCGCGGCGACCAGCTCGTGCACGGCCACCACCCCGTCGCGCCCCATCACCCGCACGCGGTCGATCTCCCGCCCGATGAAGTGCGCCTGCACCTCGCGCCAGGTGAACTCCGAGACGATGATCTCCGTGCCGTAGACGTTGTTCAGCCCCTCCAGGCGCGACGCGAGGTTCACGTGATCGCCCATGCAGGTGTAGTCCATCATCCGGTGGCTGCCCAGGTTGCCCACCAGCACCGTCCCCGTGTTGATGCCCGTGCGGGCGTGCAGCATCGGCAGCCCCCGCGCGCGCCACGCCTCGCGCCGGCGCCGCAGCTCGTCGCGCATGCGCAGCGCGGCACGGCAGGCGCGGACGGCATGGTCGTCGACGGGCACCGGGACGCCGAACTCGGCCATCAGCAGGTCGCCCACGTACT
>DASQZE010000538.1:0-7827 GCA_035638875.1 Longimicrobium sp. | reverse complement strand
GGAGCTCCGGCTGCCGGGGGCCAAGAACCGGCCCAACGCGCGGTTCCGGCTGAACTCCATCCAGTTCGGCGAGACGATCCAGGCGTGGGAAGCGCCGCGGGCCGCCCCGCCATTCGCCCCGCAGGCACACGACGACCCCGTGTCGCGCGGAGATGAGCCCGAGCCGGAGCCCGTGCTGGCCACCATGCAGCGCAGCATGGACGACGTGTCGCGCCGGCTGAAGGCCAGGCCCGAGCTGGCCGAGCGCCTGCTGAACGACCCGTCGCTCACACCGCTGGAGCGGCGCGTGGCGCTGGCGGCCTTTCCCGAGACCGATCCACTGTTCGGCGCGATGGCGAGGCGGCGCTCCTCCGCCGTCTCGGCGCTGCTGCAGAGCACCCGCCCCACCGCCGAGGAGCTCGCCGCCACGCTCGGCGCCCCCGCCGGGACGCTGTCGCGCGCCGTGCTGGGCATTGCCGCACGGATGCAGGACGTGCGCTGACGCGTTGTAACTGCGGGTTACGGGGGACAGGGGACAGGGGACAGAAGACAACGCGAAGGGCCGAGCGGATGCACGCTCAGCCCTTCGTGCACGGGCGAGTGCCGTGCGCGCGATTGATTTCCTGAGGGAGCGCACGCCGGCATCCCGACCGTGCCGCCCACTCTGCGCGCGATCGAAGGATCTTCCGCGCCCGCGCACGACGGCCGCCGCCGCGCCGGCATTCGCAGCGGCGGACGTGCGTCAGCGCGCGGGGAGCTTGCGGGCGGCCTTGAACTCGAACTTGTCCGGGGGCATCTGGAAGAAGCCGATGTAGCGCTCCTTCTTCTGCTCCTCCGCGATCCACGTCTCGAAGCCGGAATCAACCAGCCCGCCGCTGTCGATCTGCTGGGTGGCGGCGCGGATGGCGAGGTGGTTGGCGTACTCGTTCTGCGGATGGCCGGCGTGGCCCTTGACCCATCGCCAGTGGATCTGGTGGCGCGACGCGACGGGCATGAGCGCGCGCCACATCTCCACGTTCTCCACCTCGCCGTCCTTGCGCTTCCACCCGCGCGCGGCCCAGCCGTGCACCCACTGCGTCATCCCGTCCACCAGGTACCGGCTGTCGGAGGTAAAGACGACGCGCGACGCGCCCTTGAGCGCCGCGAGCGGCACCATGGCGCTGCGGATGGCCATCCGGTTGTTGGTCGTGTCGGCCTCGCAGCTCCAGAAGTCGCGGCGGACCCAGCCTTTTTCGGGGTGCCAAAACTCCACCAGCCCGGCGGCGGCTCCGGGACGTGCGCGGTCCTTGTACTGGTTGCCCAGGCACGATTCGTCGGCGTAGATGAAGACCAGCGGCGACTCGGACAAACTCGGCTCCTCTTGTCGGATGCGGGGGATCGGGGCGGCAATATAGCGAGCGTGGCCGCGTCTCGCGCCTGGAGGGAGACCGAGAAGACGAGGAACGGGGATCGCCCTCCGGGCTTTCTCGCATCGGCTCGCTTTTACCGCAGTTTCGCGCAAAGGAACGGTTAAACGCCCGGGGCGCGGAGAGGTGTCTCTCTCCGCGCCCCGGGTATGAATGACGACGTGCGCCGCGACGGGCGCGCCGGTCAGCTGTCCAGCAGGGTGACGCGACCGGTGGCGATGTCGTACACGGCGCCGGCCACCATCAGCTTGTCTTCGCGCACCAGCTGCGCGATCACGGGCGAGGAGGTGCGCAGCAGGTTCGCCTGCACCCGCACGTTCTCACGCGAGACCTCCTCCAGCTCGCGCGAGGCGACGCGGTCCACAGCGGGCTGGATGTGGCGGTACAGGGCGCTGATCTGCCCGGGGACGGCATCGCCGGCGATGGTGGCCTTGACCGCGCCGCACCCCGTGTGGCCGAGCACCACCAGGGCCCGCGCCCCCAGCACCAGCGTGCCGAACTCCAGGCTCCCGATCATCTCCGGCGTAACGACGTTGCCCGCCGCGCGGCAGACGAACAGGTCGCCCACGCCCTGGTCGAACAGGATCTCCACGGGTACCCGCGAGTCGGCGCACGAGAGCACGGCCGCGAACGGCGCCTGCGCGCCCGCGAGCTCCTGCACGCGGGCCATGGTGCGGTGCGGCCCCACGGTCCGCCCCTCCATGAAGCGCCTGTTCCCCGCGATGAGCTCCGCCATGGCGTCCAGCGGCGTGCGGATCTCCGGGAGCGCCACATGGGCAGGGGCCGCGGCGTGCAGCGGGGCCGCGGCCATCCCCCCGCCGGCCAGCGCCGCGGTGGAAAGCGAAAGCAGGCCCAGGGCCTTGCGGCGGGACACGGGATTCGCGGAAGCCATATGCGGTTGCATGCGTTCGTATTGGGTGGGAGGGGGTCGCGTCCGTCCCGCCGGCGGTACCGTGGGCGGATGCTCAAATATGAAGGGTTTGCATAACGCGGCACAAATGCATATATCCATCACCAGCGCATTACTTGAGGTAATGGATGCGGGACACTTCACCCGCCCGCGTGCCCTGTTCCCTGCTCCCCGGATCATCGTGCCTTCGCTCAACTACCGGCACCTCTTCTACTTCTGGACGGTCGCGCGCGAAGGGAGCATCACCCGCGCGTGCAAGCAGCTGCACGTCACGCAGCCAGCCATCAGCACCCAGCTGCACAAGCTGGAGGAACAGCTGGGTGAGCCGCTGTTCGCCAAACAGGGGCGCGGCCTGGCGCTCACGGACGCCGGACGGGTGGCCTTCCAGTACGCGGACGAGATCTTTTCCCTGGGGCGCGAGCTCAGCGAGACGCTGCGCGGGCGCCCCACGGGAAAGCCCATGCGGCTCACGGTGGGGGTCACGGACGCGTTCCCCAAGCTGCTGGCGTACCGCATCCTGGCGCCGGCGCTGCGGATGGACCCGCCGGTGCACCTGGTGCTGCAGGACGACCGCCCCGAGCGCCTGTTCGCGGACCTGTCCATCAAGGAGGTAGACCTGGTGCTCACGGACGCGCCGCTGCCGCCCACGGCGCCCATCCGCGCCTACAACCACCTGCTGGGCGAGTGCGGCGTGACCTTCTTCGCCACGCCGGCGCTGGCGGAGGCGTACGCCCCCGGCTTTCCCGGCTCGCTGAACGACGCGCCCATGCTGCTGCCGGCGGAGGGGACCACGCTGCGCCGGTCGCTGGGACAGTGGTTCGCCACGGCGGGTGTTGAGCCGCGCATCGTGGCCGAGGTGGGCGACAGCGCGCTGCTCAAGACCTTTGGCCAGGCGGGGATCGGGGTGTTCGCGTCGCCCTCCGCCATCGAGGCGGAGATCCGGCGGCAGTACGGGGTGGCGGTGGTGGGACGGGTGGAGGAGATCCGCGAGCGCTTCTACGCCATCTCCGTGGAGCGCAAGCTCAAGCACCCGGCCGTCGTCGCGCTCTCGGAGTCCGCGCGCGAGGCGCTCTTTGCCCCCCCGCGCCGGCGATCCCGCGGCCGCGCGGCCGAGCCGTCCCCCGCCGGCGCCGAGCCCACCGATGCGGATTCCGGTACTCCGGCGGATTGACGGGGAGGCGGAGGGGGTGGGGGCAGACGGCGGGCGGGATGGAGGCCGCGGGCAGGAGCGAATCGATTCGCGGCTGCAACTTCACACTGTCGGCCTCCGCCTGCACCACTGGACCTGCCGATCGCCAGTGCGCACGGCATGATCCCGGCAATCGACGGTCGGCGAAGGCCCCCGGCGGAGGAGCGCCGGGGGCCTTGCTGTTCCGCCTGTGGAGCCTGGCTCCGTGGACCGGCCGCGTTCGCGTTATGCCGGGCCGAGTGTGCGCCGCCTCACCCGTCACCGTGGCGGCTGGATCAACGGCAAGCAAGCCGGGCGGATCACACAAATGCATAGAAGTTCATCCCATTCATAAATCCACACTATAGGTTCCTGGCCTGCGGCGGCGCCCTGCCCTCGCGGAGCCGCGCGAGATCGGCGAAGGCCGCGCGTGAATGGGCGCGGTGCATACGCGCGTCCAGCCAGCGCAGCACACCCCACCCGCCCAGCAGCACGGCGCTCGCCCCCAGCAGCACCGCCTGCCCCACCGGCTCCAGCAGGTGAAAGTCGACGGTGACCACGTCGAAAACCATCAGCAGCCCCACCAGCACCACCACGTACCCTTTCGGCTCATCCGCCCCTCCCTCCGTGGGTCGTGATACCATATTCCATGATTGATTGTGCAATCATGTTTCAAACAAGCTCTCACACAGGGGGAACAGGGGTCACGGGGAGCAGTTCCAGTCTCCTCTTTCCTTCGTGATCTCCGTCTCCCCCGTGCGCGGCAGCAGTAAACCCTCGTATGCACAACCATCGTGCGATCCGGCAGGGGACCCGATTCCCCGATGGGTCGTGCACGTTTGCCTGGACGAGGGCCTCACACGGGGGAATCACATCGTTTGTTCCCCGTGCCCCCTGTGACCTCCGTGTGAGACAGCAGTTGAGATCCAGGTGCACAATCAACTGCGAGCTTCGGTATGAGATCCAGATCCGCATCGGCGCGTGCGGCCCACACAGCCGGACAAATGCAAATAACAGCATCTAATCCATAATCTGCACCTATAGCACAGAAAGGCGAGTTCATGCACAAACCCAGCAATCACAACGACATTTCCATCATCCACGGCTACGTAGATTCCGGCACAAGCAGATTTCAGGTGCAGGTCGCGGGGTTGAGGGACGGACGCGGCTCGCGCAGAATCCACACTCGCTGCCGCACGTCCCCGGCCGGCGCTGCGCCGCCCGCACACGGCCCGATCGGTCGTTCACCCCGGCCGGCTGGGAGCGCCCCTGCTGGTCCGCGGTACCCCGGCGGCCGGATCACATTCCACCCATCGAACGAGAACGATGCACGCAGACCACGGCGCGGCGCGGGAGCGGGCCTAGTCCATGGACATGCTCGAGCTGGTGCGGCTCAACCTGCTGTCGCCCATCATCCTGGCATTCGTGCTTGGGATCGTGGCCACGCTGGTGCGCAGCGACCTGAAGTTTCCCGAGCCGCTGTACACCGCGCTTTCCATCTACCTCCTGCTGGCCATTGGCCTCAAGGGCGGCGCGGCGCTCTCCGAGACGTCCCTGGCCGCGCTGGGCGGGCCGGCGCTGGCCACGCTGGGGCTGGGGATCGCCGTGCCCCTGTGGTCGTACGCCATCGTGCGCCGCGTGGGGCGCATGAGCGTGGCGGACGCGGCGGCCCTCGCGGCGCACTACGGCTCCGTCTCCGTGGTCACGTTCATCGCCGCCCTCTCGTTCCTGGACGCGGCGCGCATCGGGCACGAGGGGTTCCTCCCCACCCTCGTGGCCCTTTTGGAGGTGCCGGCCATCATCGTGGCGCTGCTGCTGGCCCGGCTGCGCGGGGGCGCCGGCCGCGGGAGCTGGGGCACGGTGCTGCACGAGGTGCTGGCCGGGCGCAGCATTCTGCTGCTGCTGGGCGGGCTGGTGATCGGCGCGGCGAGCGGGACGGCGGGGCTGGCGCGCGTGGCCCCGTTCTTCGTGGCGCCGTTCCAGGGCGCGCTCGTGCTGTTTCTGCTGGAGATGGGGATGGTGGCGGCGCGGCGGTTTCGCGACCTGCGCACGGCCGGCGCGTTCCTGCTGGCGTTCGGCGTGGGGATGCCGCTGCTGCACGGGGTGCTGGGGGTGTGGCTGGGGAGCGTGGCGGGCTTGTCGCTGGGAGGCAGCACGGTGCTGGGGGTGATGGCGGCCAGCGCGTCGTACATCGCGGCGCCGGCGGCCGTGCGCATTGCCCTGCCCGAGGCCAACCCGGGCTATTACCTCACGGCCGCGCTGGCCATCACCTTTCCCTTCAACCTCACGGTGGGGATCCCCGTTTACTTTGCCGTTGCGCAGTGGATGCACGCGGGAGGCACAGGATGATTACCGTAGCGCTCAAGAAGGTGACGATCATCGCCGAGGCGGTGCTGGAGCCGCGGCTGATCCGCGAGATCCGGGCGCTGGGGGCCACCGGCTACACCGTGAGCGAGGTGCGGGGCGAGGGCTCACGGGGGGTGCGGGCCAGCGACTGGGAGGGGGACAACGTGAAGGTGGAAACGCTGGTGGGCGCCGGGACGGCGGACCGCATCCTGGAGCACGTGGCGGCCACCTGCTTCGAGCACTACGCCGTGATCGCCTGGGTGACGGACGTACAGGTGGTGCGCGGCGACAAGTACCTCAACCCGAGCGACAGGGAGCCGTCATGACGAATACGATAACCCCGGAGCCCAGGCCGGCCGCCGTCCTCGCGGGACGCACGCATCCCGCGCAGCCGCTTCGCATCGTGCGGATGGACGGCGTGCGCGCCGCGCCGGACCCCGCGGCCGGCACCGTTCTGGTGGCGGATGCGCACGAGGACAGCCGGACCCTGTGCGCCATGCTGCTGCGCCACAGCGGGTTCACGGTGCTGGAGGCGGCCACGGGCGAGGAGGCCATCCGCCTGGCGCACGCCCACCGCCCGGACGCGATCGTGATGGGGCCGGTGCTGCGCGGGGTGGACGGGATGCGCGCGCTGGAGGTGCTCAAGCAGGACCCCGCCACGGCGAGCATCCCGGTGGTGGTGCTCAGCTCAGTCGGCGGCGACGAGCACGAGCGGCGGGCGCGTGCCGCCGGGTGCGCCGCCTACCTGCTGAAGCCCTGCCCGCCGCGACAGGTGCTGGATACGCTCCACGTGCTCACGGGACGGCGCGAGGCGGCGTGAGGCCCTCACCCGGCCTCGCTTTTAGGCTCGTCCACCCTCTCCCACAAACTGCGTGGGAGAGGGTGTATACTTCTACGGGATGCGTGCAGCGGCGCGGTATCCGTGCACGGGCGGTGTTGGTGTCGGCGGAGGCCGACCGTGTGAGTTTTTGCCGGGAATTATTCGCTCCCGCCCCACCGGGATTCGGTCCTGCCGGACACCCGCCTGACACCCGGGCGCCGACACCCGCCGACGTGCGTAACTCCCGCAGTTGCAGGCTGTAACCTGTACCCTGTCCCCTGTAACCCGCAGTTCCAAAGCTTGCGCCCCGCCACCGCCGCCCGTATATGAACGCCGCCTTGCGCGCGGGCGCGGGAGCACTGGAAATCAAGCCATCCCCAGGGAGCAGGCGCGTGAGCGACGGCATCACGGACATCACCATCATCGGCGGCGGGCCCACCGGGCTCTTTGCCGCCTTCTACGCCGGGCTGCGCGGCATGTCGTGCCGCATCGTCGACGCGCTGCCCCAGCTGGGCGGGCAGCTCATGGCGCTGTACCCGGAAAAGTACATCTTCGACGTGGGCGGGCTGCCCAAGATCCTGGCCAAGGACCTGGCCAACAACATGATCGAGCAGGGCACGCAGTTCGGCCCCGAGGTCGTGCTGGAATCCGAGGTGCAGCAGCTCATCCCCGAAAACGGCCACATCCGCCTGGTCACCCAGCGCGGCGAGTTCCTGACGAAGACCGTGTGCATCACGGCCGGCAAGGGCGCGCTGAACCCGCGCGTGCTGGAGTGTCCGGGGTGGGGCGAGCACTACGGCGTGGAAGGCGGCGTCCACACGCACGTGCGCCAGCCCGAGGACTTCCGCGACAAGCGCGTGCTCCTGGTGGGCGGCGGCGACTCGGCCGTGGACTGGGTGCTGGGGCTGCGCGGCATCGCCCGCGAGGTCACCCTCATCCACCGCCGCGACGAGTTCCGGGCGCACAAGAGCACCGTGCAGGAGATGCGCGCCGCCGCCGAAAAGGGCGACGTCAGCATCCGCACGCCGTACGAGGTCAAGGAGATCCACGGCCAGGGCGGCTGCGTAGCGCACGTGACGCTGTTCAACAGCGAGACCAAGGACGAGGTGCAGATGGACGTGGAGGCGGTCGTCGCGCTCCTCGGCTTCAAGCCCGATCTGGGGCCCATCAGCAACTGGGGATTGGAGTTGCAGCGCAA
>DASQZE010000537.1:0-25912 GCA_035638875.1 Longimicrobium sp. | reverse complement strand
GAATCTGCGCCGCACGCGGAGTGCCCCTCCCCCCGGCCCCCTCCCCGCTCGTTCCTCGCGGAGAGGGGGAGAACGTCGTTTATCTCGATCCTCTGCTGCGCTGCAGATAGCTCGTAGACGTCTACACCCTCCCACGCAGTTTGTGGGAGAGGGTGGGTGAGGTTTACGAACCCGGGTGAGGGCCCCCTCCGGGCCCCTTCCGCTACTCCTGCACCTGCCCCGTCAGCCGTTCGTACACGCGGCGGCGGACGCGGGTCATGTCCGTGTCGAGCCTGGGCTCGTAGACGCGGTTGGTCAGCAGCACCATCCACGTCCCCGTGCGCGGATCCATCCACAGCGCGGTTCCCGTGGAGCCCGTGTGGCCGATGCCGTACACGTCCCGGCACGCCACGTGGTCCTTGACCTTGCCCTCGCGGCAGTACGTCACCCATCCCAGGGCAAAGCTCCCCGCGTCCGGCTGCGGCTGCAGAAAGGTGCGGATGGTCTCCGCGCGCAGCACCCGCACGCCATCCACCGCGCCGCCGTTGGCCATCATCGCGGCGAAGCGCCCCAGGTCCCTGGCGGTGCTGAACAGGCCGGCGTTCCCCGCGCGCCCGTCCATCCCGCGCCCCAGCTCGTCGTACGATCCGCCGCTGTAGGGCTCGCCCGTGCTCAGGCGCAGCGTGGGGGCGCATCGCGTGCACCCCGCGGCCGGCGAAAAGCGCGTGTCGCGCATTCCCAGCGGCTCCCACACGCGGCGCTCCAGCAGGTCAGGGAGCGGCTCGCCGGCTGCGCGCTCGGCGGCGGTCCACAGCACCACGAACCCGATGTCGGAGTAGAGCACGTCCGCGCCTGGCTTCAGGGCCAGCGGGCGCGTGATGGCGTAGCGGCGGACGGCCGCGGGCGTGGCGTCGGGGTTGATGTCCGATGCGCCGGAGCGCACGCCGGCCGTGTGCGTGAGCAGCTGGCGAAGGGTCACACCGGTCTCCCGGCCCCCCGCGAATTCCGGCACCCACCTGGACACGCGGTCGTCCAGCCGCATCGTGCCGTCCTCCACCAGCAGCATCACGGCCGTGGTGGTCGCGACGGCCTTGGTGAGCGAGGCCAGGTCGTACAGCGTGCGATCGGGATCCACGAACGCCGCGCCGTCCGTCCACCCCGTGCGGCCCAGGCCGGCCAGGTGCACCTGCTGCCCCCGCACGCCCACGGCCAGCGCCGCGCCGGGAAAGGAGCCGAGCTCGATCTGCCGGTTGAGGGCTGCCTCGGCCGTGCGGATGCGCTCCTGGTCAAAGACGACGCGCGGCTCCGAGGCGGCGGCTTCCGCGCGGACGCCGGTCCCGGTGGGCCCGGCCGTGTCGCTGCACGCGGCCGCGTACATCCCGGTGGCCATCGCCATCCCCACCAGCGGGAGCATCCATCCCCGCGCATCCCGCCTCGATCGCTCGTATTCCATCCAGGCCGTCTCCGTCTCGGGTAGCCCCTCGCGGGATGACAGGGCAAGTCCTGTTCCGGTATCGCTTTAGATTTCTACGGAGCGCCCATCCGGAAGAGTCCTGCTGTTTTCCCTTGTCGTTGGTGTCGGCGCAGGCCGACAGTGTGCCGTTGTAGCCGCGAATTCATTTGCTCCGGACGGTTCCACGCTTCTGCTGGATTCGATGGATCGATGGATCGATGGATTCGATGATGCGGTGGATTCGGTGGATTCGGTCGATCCACGTGCTCGGCGGATTCCGTGGATGCGTCTCGTCCGGGTCCGCGGTTTGACGGGGACGGGTGGGCGCCCGATCTTGCACGCCGTCCACTCACCCTGAACACCGACGTACGGACGATGAAGCTGCGCGCACTGTTGACGCTGACCGCCGCCGCGGCGCTCCTGTGGAGCACGCCGGCGCACGCCTGGGACGAGCTGGGGCACCGCGTGGTGGCCCGCATTGCCTGGGACCACATGACGCCCGCCGCGCGCCAGAACGCCATCCGCCTGCTGCAGGCCGCGCCGCCCAACTCCGGCATCGCCGAGTTGATGCCGGCCACGGGGACGATGGAGGAGCGGCAGCGCGAGTGGTTCGTGTGGGCTGCCGTGTGGTCGGACATGATCCGCGACCGCGAACACGCCGGTGCGCGCTACGCCCACGCGGACTGGCACTACGTCAACTTCTTCTGGGAGCAGGGGCCGGACGGCACCCGCCGCGACCGCCCGGACATGGCGCGCGCGGGCTTGCTCATCGTGCAGATGGAGCGCATCGGGGGGAGGCTGGGGAACGCGGCGGTGCCCGATTCCGCCAGGGCCATCGACCTGATGTGGGCGCTGCACCTGGGGGGCGATTCGCACCAGCCGCTGCACAACAACGCCCGCATCACGGCCGAAGACCCGGAAGGCGACCGCGGCGGCAACAGCTTTCGCCTGGCGGGGCTGTATCCGTTCAACAATCTGCACGCCTACTGGGATTCGCTGATCGGATTCTCCGTGCCCTGGGCTGACGTGGACCGCACCGAGGCGGACTACGTGGGGAGCATCGCCCGGCGCATCGCGGCCGCATATCCGCAGTCGCGCCTGCGCGGGGAGATCGACCCGGGCGAGTACGAAGAGTGGTCGCGCGAGGGCTTCGGCGTCGCGAAGCGCGTTGCGTACACGGGGCTTACGCGCAACGAGGCCGCGCCGGCCAGCTATCGCCGCTCCGCCTGGAACGCCGCCGAGCCGCGCGTTGCCCTGGCCGGCTACCGTCTCGCCGACCTGCTGAACCGCACCCTGGGCTCCTGACCGATCGGTCGGATTCCTAAACGAGCGGGCGCGCGCCGATCCGGCACGCGCCCGCTCTCGTTGTATCCAATGTCGTTGCGCGCGCCTGTCCCGTAAGACGCGCCTCAGGCTCGACTCTGTCATTCCGAAGGAGGCGCTCGCCGGGTCTATCCTGTGCACCTCGCACGCGCGCCGGCCGAGGAATCCAATGCGCTCGTGCACGTGCCCCGCTCCGTACGGGACCGTCGCCCGCTCCTCCATCCGCCGCCCGCGAGGGTTCCCGCATCTGACCGCTTCCGCGCGTGCCGTTTCGTTCACCTTCGGGTTTCGGGATGGGCCGCATGTGGCGCCGTACGTGCGCTCGGAATTGGGTCTTGCTGGCACCGGGACTTCGAGAGTACACATTGTGCCGTTCACGCAGCCCACCATCACGGACGTGGAGGGAGAACGATGCGCATTCTCGGAGCTTTTCTGCTGGTCCTCGCCTGCGCGGCGGCGGCCGTTCCCGCGGCGGTGGACGCGTTCAACGCCCGCGCGCCGCTGGCCGATGCGCGCGCCGTGCTGCAGGACGTAGCGCGTGCGCAGACGGAGTACCGCGCCGGCCACGGCCGCTACACGGCGTCGCTGCGCGCGCTGGGATTGCGGCGCCCGCCGGACGTGGACGTGCGCATCACGGCGGAAGGCGCGGCGGGCTACGGGGCCGTGGCGCTCGCGGAAGGGGAGGAGTGCGCCGTGTTTCACGGGAGCGCACGCCCGCCGCGGAGCTACGCCCGCACGCCCGGGCGCATCGCCTGCCGCGCGCGGTGATGCATTGGCGCGGACCCGCGGGGCGCGCTAGCATCAACGCCGGACCGCATTCCCCCTGGACGAAGCGAGCAACGTGTTCGGATTCCTGAAGCAGCGCAGCCGCGAGCGCATCCGCAGCCAGCCGTTTCCGCCGGCGTGGCTGGCCATCATCGAGCGCAACGTGCCCATGTACGCCCGCCTGCCGCCGGACGACCAGGCGGAGCTGCTGCGCCGCGTGCTGGTGTTCTGCGAGGAGAAGAACTTCGAGGGCGCGGGCGGGCTGGAGATGACGGACGAGATCCGCGTCACCATCGCCGCGCAGGCGTGCATCCTCCTGCTGCGGCTGGACGACGACGACTACTATCCGCGGCTCAAGTCCATCGTCGTGTATCCCAGTGCGTACCGGGTGCCGCACCAGCAGCGCGACGGCCAGGTGAGCCACGAGGGCGAGGCCGTGCACCTGGGCGAATCGTGGCAGCACGGGGCCGTGGTGCTGGCGTGGAACAGCGCCCGCCGCGGCGCCGCCGACCCGCGCGACGGGCAGAACGTCATCCTGCACGAGTTCGCGCACCAGCTGGACCAGGAAGACGGCGCCGCAGACGGCACGCCCGAGCTGGAGCAATGGGCGTTGTACGCCCCGTGGGGACGTGTGCTCAGCGAGCACTACCTGGTGCTGCGCAAGGCGGCGGACCGCGGCGGCAAGACGGTGCTGGACAAGTACGGCGCGACCAACGAGGCCGAGTTCTTCGCCGTCGCCACGGAGGCGTTCTTCGAAAAGCCCACGCTGCTCAAGACCCGCCATCCCGAGCTGTACGAGGAGCTTGCGCGCTATTTTGGCCAGGATACCGCCGCCAACGCCACCATCCCGGTGAAGAAGTGACCGGCTGCTGATCCGAGCGGCACGCCGCGCGTCAGGAAAACGGCACGCGTGCACGGAATGGTTTCTCCCTTCCCCCATGCCGTTTATGGGGGAAGGGCCGGGGATGGGGGGCGCGCCGCTGCCGGCGTGCAGCATCAGAGGGGGTGGACTCGTTTCGTGATGCGGGGGTCAAGCACGGGACAGGAGATCCTTCGGTCGGCTCCGGAGACTCGATAGCGGTATGTGATCGTCGGCGCCTCCCTCAGGAAATCAACGGTGAGGCGACGGACAGTGTCGGAGTCATCAACGACAGGCCGAGTGGGAAATTCGAACGAAGAGATCAGGACGCCGGACGGGGGTGAGCCGGTTAGTGTTGGCCCCATGATCCTGACGCGCGACCACATGCTGCAGCGGTTCTACGCCCGCGACCGCGCCAGCAACGGCCGATTCATCACGGGCGTTCTGACGACCGGCATCTACTGCCTGCCGAGCTGCACGGCCCGCAAGCCGCTGCCGGAGAACGTGCGCTTCTTCGCCAACCGCGACGACGCGCGCGCGGCCGGCCTTCGCGCCTGCCGCCGCTGCCGGCCCGACGACTTCTACCAGCAGTACGATCCCGACGTGCACCTGCTGGAGACGCTCGCCGCCGACGTGCGCCGCGCCCCCGCCGCCTTTGCGGACGCCGCGGCCATGGTGGCCAGCTCGGGGATCGGCACCACCAAGCTGAACGCGCTGTTCCGGCAGCACTTTCACACCACGCCGGCCGCGTTCCTGGCCCGGGAGCGGGTGTCGGCGGCGTGCGCGGCGCTGGCGGACGGGCGCACGGTGACGGATGCCGCGTTCGCCGCGGGATACGAGAGCCTGTCCGCGTTTCACCTGAACTTTCGCCGCCAGACGGGGCTCACGCCGGGCGAGTACCGCGCGCTGGGGCAGTCGCCGGCGTTCACCGTCGAGCTGCCGGACGGCTTTCGACCGGAGATCGTGCTCAACTACCTGGGGCGCGACACGGTCAGCCTGGTGGAGCGCGTTCAGGGGCGCGAGATGCTCAAGGGGCTGCGGCTCGGCGGCGCCCCCGCACGCCTGCGGATCGCGTTCGACGACGGCGCGGCGCGGTGCGAGGTGCTTGCCGGGCGGACGCTGGGCCCGGCGGAGATGCGCGAGGCGCACGCGGTCGCCGTGCGCATCCTGGGGCTGGGAAGCGACCCTGGGGCGTTCGAGCGGCACCTGGCCAGGCGGCCGGAGCTGGCGCGGCTGGTGGAGCCCCGGCGCGGGCTGCGGATTCCGCAGACGTCGGACGCGTGGGAGTGCCTGGTGTGGACCATCGTGGGCCAGCAGGTGAACCTCGCCTTCGCCTTTGCGCTCCGGGGCGTGGTGGCGGAGCTGGCCGGCGAGCCCGCGGGCGACGGGGTGCGGGCGCATCCCACGCCACAGGCCGTGGCGCGGCTGGACTACGCCGACCTGACGAGCCGCCGCTTCTCCCGCCGCAAGGCGGAGTACGTGATCGACACGGCGCGCCTGGTGGCGGAGGGCGCGCTGCGGCTGGACGGCGGCGAGCGCGAGATGGCGCCCGCGCTGGAGCGCCGGCTGCTGGACGTGCGCGGGCTGGGGCCCTGGTCCGTGCAGTACCTGCTGATGCGCGGCTACGGCTTCGCCGACTGCGTACCGGCCGGCGACGCGGGGCTCTCCGCCGCCCTGCAGCGCTTTTTCAGCCTGGACCACCGGCCCGGCCCGGCGGAGACGCGCGAGCTCATGGAGCCGTTCGCCCCGTTCGGCAGCCTGGCCACCTATCACCTCTGGACGAGCCTGGGAGATCCGCAATGAACGCGTACATCGACACGCTGGGCAGCCCCATCGGCACCCTGACCGTCGTGGTGAACGGCGACGGCGCACTCACGCACGTCCTGTTCGAGGACCAGGCGCCCCCCGCCGGCGCGGAGCGCGATTCCGCCCGCTGCACCGCGGCCATCGGCCAGCTGCGCGAGTACTTCGCGGGCGAGCGCACGGACTTCGACCTGCCGCTGTCGCCGGTGGGGAGCGAGTTCCAGCGCCGCGTGTGGGAGGCGCTGCGCACGGTGGAGTACGGCTCCGTGACGGACTACGGGAGCCTGGGCACGCGCATCGGCCGGCCGGGGGCGGCGCGCGCCGTGGGCCGCGCCAACGCGACCAATCCCATCCCCATCGTCATCCCCTGCCACCGCGTGATCGGCGCGAACGGCAGCCTCACGGGGTACGCCGGCGGGCTGGATGCCAAGCGGCTGCTGCTGGACCTGGAAGGCCGCGCCGTCCCCGCGGCCGCCTGACGCCCGAGGATGGTCCACGGCGGCCGCGGCGCCGATGGCCGCGTCCGCATCTCCTTCTGCTTTCGACGGATCCGGATCGATGAACGAGCAGCGTACCCTCGCAGACGCGTTTCGCCGCCTGCACCAGCCGGATGCCGGGCGCATCCTGGTGCTGCCGAACGCGTGGGATGCCATGAGCGCCCGCGTGATCGAGGAGGCCGGCGCGCGCGCCATCGCCACCACCAGCGCGGGCGTCGCGTGGGCGCTGGGCCGCACGGACGGCGAAGGCCTGACGCGCGACCAGATGATCAACGCCGTCGAGCGCATCACCCGCGTGGTGCGCGTGCCCGTGACCGCCGACGTGGAGCGCGGCTACGGCGACGGCACCCCCGCCGACGTGGCCGAGACCGTCCGGCGGGTGATCGGCGCGGGCGCCGTGGGCATCAACCTGGAAGACGCGCCGGGCCGCGACGGCGCCGTACTGATGGACGCGGACGAGCAGGTGGAGCGCATCGCCGCCGCGCGCGAGGCCGCGGGTAGCGAAGGCGTGGAGATCTACATCAACGCCCGCATCGACCCGTACCTGGCGCAGGCCGGCGCGCCGGAGGGACGGTTCGACGAGACGGTGCGGCGCGCGCAGGCCTACGTGGCCGCCGGGGCCGACGGCGTGTTCGTGCCGGGCGTGGCGGACGCGGAGACCATCCGCGCCCTCGCCGCCGCCGTCCGCGTGCCGCTGAACGTGATGGCCGGCCGCGGCGCCGGGCCCGGCATCGCGGCGCTGCAGGCGCTCGGCGTGGCGCGGGTGAGCATCGGCCCGGCGATGACGCTGGCCGTGATGGGGCAGATCCGCCGCGCCGCCGCGGAAGTGCTGGAGCAGGGCACGTTCACGGCGCTCGGGGGCGGCCTCCCCTTCCCGGAGGCGAACGCCCTGTTCCATCGTGGGGGGGAAGGGTAGGGAGGCGGCTGGGGAAGTCCCGGCCAACCGAAGCCTCAGCCGACCGAGGTCCCGGCCAGAGCGAATGAATTCGCCGCAACGACCACGCGATGTCCGCCTGCGCGGACTATCCGGCACGGGACGGTGCCACGCCAGGACGGGCCCCGTGGCGTGATGACGTTCTCCCCCTCCCTGCCCGCGGAGCGGGTGAGGGGGTCGGAGGGAGGGTGCCCTCCGCCTGTGCGGGCAGCCCACCATCGCACACGAATGCAGTTCTCCCCTCTCCCGCGCAGTTTGCGGGAGAGGGGGCCGGGGGGTGAGGGGCTCCGCGAAGCGGGCGCCGTAAAAGCCAGTGCCAGGTGCCACGTAGCAAGCACCAAGTGCCAGGCAGAGGCATCCTCCGCCTGGCACTGGGTACCAGGAACTTGCCACTCTCCTTACTCAATCCGGCTCAGGAAATCCAGCCGGATCATCCGGGTGCCGTGGCCCTCGAAGTCCACCTCGGCCTTGTCACCCACCACCGCGAGCACCATCCCCTCGCCGAAGGTGCCGTGGGAGACCTCGTCGCCCGCGGAGAGCGTGTCCACCGGCTCGGGGGCCGAATCCGCCGCGGACGATCCCGCCGCGATGGCCGGCGCCTCGGCGGCGGCGGGCATTCCCTCCACGCGCGGCGCCACGCAGTTGTCGCAGTGGCCGCACGTCCACGCCTCGCCCGTCTCCTCGCCGAAGTAGGCCAGGATCAGGCGCGTGCGGCACTTGGCCGTGCGGCAGTAGCCGATCATCTCATCCAGCTTGATGCGGTCCTGCGCCCGGCGCGACTCGTAGTCCTGCAGCTCGCGGCTCAGGTCCGCCGCGGCCACGTCCGGCTTGAGCCGCTCCCACAGGCCGCCGCGGTGCTCGCGCACCATCCCGTGCCGCTTGAGCAGCGTCAGGACGATGCGCGCCTTGCGGCGGGGCACCTCGGCCATCTCGGCGATCTCGTCCAGGGGGCGCTTTTCCTCCAGCGGCATGCGGTTCACGATGCGCGCCGTGGCGATGGCCTCGTCCAGGTCCGGGTACTTGCCGCCCAGGAAGTAGCCCTGGACGCCGCGGTCCTCCTCGCGGTACAGGATCACGCACCGCGACGGCTCCCCGTCCCGCCCCGCGCGGCCGGCCTCCTGGTAGTACGACTCCATGCTGCCGGGAAAGTGGTAGTGCACGATGAAGCGGATGTCCGGCTTGTCGATCCCCAGCCCGAACGCGTTGGTCGCCACCACCGCCTTGACCTCGCCCGCCATGAAGCGGTCCTGCGCCTCGTGCCGCTCCTTCGCGCCCAGCTTGCCGTGGTACAGGGCCAGCGGGTGCCGCTTGCCGAACTCGGCGCGGATGCGCTCCGCCTCCTTGACCGTGGCCACGTAGACGATCCCCGTCCCCTGCGCCTTGCGGAGCACCTGCTCCAGCGCCGCGTCCTTCTGCGACTCGTTGACGGTGGGCTGCACTTCCAGGAACAGGTTGGGCCGGATGAGCTCGCCCACCCAGGTGAACGGCTCGCGCATCCGCATCTGGTGCATGATGTCGTCGCGCACGTCGGGCGAGGCCGTGGCCGTGAGCGCCAGCACCGGCGGCCGCCCCAGCCGCTCCGCGATGCCGCCCAGCATCATGTAGTCGGGGCGAAAGTCGTGGCCCCACTGGCTCACGCAATGCGCTTCATCCACCACGAACAGCGACACCTCGCGGTCCCTGAGCACCTCGAAGAAGGCGCGGTCGCGAAAGCGCTCCGGCGTCACGTACAGGATCTTGCCCTGGCCGCCTTCCATCGCCTGCTCGGCCTCGCGCTGCTGCCGTGTGGTCTGGGCGGAGTTGATGGACCACGCGTCCACGCCCAGCTCGTCGAGCTTGTCCGTCTGGTCCTTCATCAGCGCGATGAGGGGGGAGACGACGATGGTAAGACCGGGCAGCAGGAGCGCGGGGAGCTGGTAGATGAGCGACTTGCCGGCGCCCGTGGGCAGCACCACGAGCGCGTCCTGGCCGCCCAGCACGGCGCGGATGGTTTCCTCCTGTCCCGCCCGGAACCCGTCCAGGGAGAAGTGCTCTTTCAGGAACGGAAGCAGGTTCGCGTTCGCGTCGGTCTGCGGCGCAGCGGTCGGCAATTCGGGATGGTGGCGCGGGTAGATCGGGCACTCCGGTGAACGGGCGGCGGAGGGGCAAGCACCGGGCCACACGGGCGCCATCCCTGGCGGACGAACGCAGGCGGCCCCGCACCCGGGTGCGGGGCCGCCTGCCGTCTGATTCGCTCAGCTCAGCACGGGGGCGCCACCATCCCCGAGGTGCCCGTGTAGACGAAGGCGTCGCTGATCCACTTTCCGGCGTGGGCGCCGCCCAGCTTGTTCCACAGGGCCGTCGTTCCCCACGGGCCGGTATGGCTGGTGCCGTTCGACTGGCAGACGATGGTGACGGACACGCCGCCGTTCACGCTCCCCGAGACAGCGTACCCCGTGCCCGGTCCGGTGCGCAGGTTGTACGGCCCGCAGGTTCCGCCCGTGCACGCCGTCTGCCCCGTGGTGCCCGTGACGGGAGGCGTGGTGCTGCCGCCCGGGTACAGCGACTTCCACGAGCTCACGTCCGCCGTGGAGAGCGTCGTCCGCCCCCAGTAGCCCTGCACCTCGGCGCCGTTCAGGTCGGTAAAGTGCAGCCGGCCGAACTCGCGCGAGTTGTAGTGCATGATGGAGTTGCGGTCGTAGCTGCCCACGCGCACGGAGCCGCACAGGGTGTTGAACTCGCTGGGATACGGATTGGTGTCGATGAGGCTGATGTAGCTGCCGCGGTCGCAGCGCTGGTGCTCGTGCTGAAAGCCGAGCACGTGCCCCAGCTCGTGCATCAGGATGGCCTTGCTGTTGGGGAGCCCGTAGTAGTCCAGCCCCAGGCTGCGTACGGGGGAGCCGCCGTAGTACTGGTGGTATCCCAGGGCGCCGTGGTTGTAGATGCGCAGGTACGTGCCCTGGGTGGTGCGCTGCACGAACTTGACACCGGGAACCTGGCTGGCGATCTGGCTCATGGCCGATCCCAGGTTGGCGGGCGCGGTGCCCTCCACCACGTAGGGGATCACGCCGTTGGCCCACGCGCTGGACCCGGTGGAGTGCAGCGACATCGAGGGCCCGGGGATGCCGGCGGCGCGGCGCAGCGCGGCTTCCGCAGTGGACGCGATCCGGTCCGCGGGGCCCAGGGGCACGTCGCCGTCCCAAATGGCGACGCCGTTGACCACCTGGTAGGCCACCGGCCGCGCCGTCCTGCCGTCCCCGTCGGCCACGTAGCCGGTGAGGACCGGGCCCTTGCGCGGGTCCGTAAAGCCGGCGTTCGCGCGGGGGCTGTCGACGGCGGCGGGGGCGACGACGGCTTCGTCCTGGCAGGCGGCGAGCGCCGTAAAGGCGAGCAGGGTGAGGGAACGTCCGATGCGCATGGGGATTCCTCCGTCACGATGGATGAGGGTGCCGCACGTCCGGCCGGGAGTCTTCGATCCTCTCAGCCGTCCAGCGGGTTCGTGATGGGAAGGATAGCGACCGGCCGCGCTCCGTTCTTCCACGTTCTTGTTCAACGTTCTTGCTCATCGCCGACATGCGAACGAAGACGGGCGCCCGGAGCCGAAGCTCCAGGCGCCCCTCCTCCATCGTGACCCGGCTTCAGTGGCTCGCGGCGGGTCTGCCGCGGCCGGAGTACTCGCCGGGGGTCACGCCCAGGATGCGCTTGAAGTGCCGGTTGAGGTGGCTCTGCGCCGCGAACCCCGCGGAGTACGCCGCGTGCGAGATGCTCCATCCCCGGCGCAGCAGGTTCATGGCGCCGGAAACGCGGAGCCGCGTCTGATAGGCGTGGGGCGGAAGGCCGACCTCGTGCTTGAAGGCGCGCACCAGGTGGAACTTGCTCAGGCCGCTCTCGGCCGCCAGCTCGTCCAGGGGAACGCTGCGGGCGTAGTGGATTTCCAGGTATTCCAGCGCGCGCGCCACCGCCCGCCGGTTGCGCTCCCCGGCGGGAAGCCGGCGCCCGGTGCTGCTGCGCGCGAGGAGCGCCGCCACGGCCTGGGAGAGAAAGGTGTCGCGGGCCAGCGTTTCCTCCGGCGGGCTCCGCAGCCAGCGGGTAAAGCGCCCGGCCAGCTCCGGGTCCGTGCGCGCCACCCAGTCAAAGTCGGGGAGGGCAGCGTCGCCGTCCCCCATCTCCGATGCCGCGGACCGGAGCAGCGCCGGGTCCAGGCCCACGAGCGCGTACCGCCATCCGCCTGCGCCCACGGAATGGCCGTAGTGCATCTCGCCGGGCGGAATCACCACCAGCGTCCCGGCTGTGGCCGCGTGTCGCCGGCCGCGGCAGTATACTTCGCCCGCCCCGGACTCGGCCCAGGCAACCTGAAAGTCGTCATGGGTGTGGCGCATAGTACACTCTACGGCCGGCTGGCAGGCGGTCTTCAGGTGTACGGACGCGCGGCTGCTCGCGGCGGCGCTGGGCTGCATGCGGTTCTCCGAGGGGCAAGTAAAGCTGGGATGGGATGCAGGCTGGAACGCATGGGTTATGCCGTTTCTGTCCGTAAATATGTGATAAAATGGATGAGAAGGCTTCTTCCTCATGCGGGTACAGTGTCGCATGGACATCATTCCTCCTGTCCTGGGAACAGGACGGTCCGAGGCGCCGCTGCCGTGATGTAAGCGGTTGACGTACGTAGGCTTATGAAGGGGATGCATACGTGCCAGGCGGCCGAGAAACCCGCACGGGCCGTGGGTTTCCGGCGGCGGAAGGCCGATCGGATGCTTCCCCGATTCCGCGGGTGTACCGATCCCGCACCGCTTCAAGGCACCGCCCTTGCAGAGGCGAGGGCCTTGAAGTCGCCAATTCGGCTGATGTGGCAGGCTATGGTGAGTCCCTCTGACGGAGACCGAGTATGAACGCTGTATCTCGCAAGTTCACGGTGGCGCTGGCTGCGCTGACCGTAAGCACCGGCATGACCGGTTGCGCGTCGATGAACAACACCGAGCGCGGTGCGGCGGCCGGTGCCGGCGTGGGCGGCGCCATCGGCGCGGTCATCGGCCGGCAGACGGGCGGCACGGCCCGCGGCGCCATCATCGGCGCGGTGGTGGGCGGCGCGGCCGGCGCGGTGATCGGGCGGCGGATGGACCGCCAGGCGAGCGAGCTGGAGTCCACGCTCCCCGCGGCCGAGGTGGAGCGCGTGGGCGAGGGCATCGCGGTGACGTTCGAGAGCGGTGTTCTCTTCCCGGTCAACAGCGACCAGGTGCTGCCGGCCGGCCGTGAGAACCTGCGCCAGCTGTCCAACAGCCTGCGCCAGTATCCCGAGACGGAAGTCCTGATCGTAGGCCACACGGACAGCCAGGGCACGGACGACTACAACATGCGCCTGTCGTTCCAGCGTGCCGAGGCGGCGCGCGCGTTTCTCGCGGCGCAGGGCATCGCCGCCAACCGCATCCGCGTGGAAGGCCGCGGCGAGACGGAGCCGGTGGCCGACAACAGCACCGATTCGGGCCGCTCGCAGAACCGCCGCGTGGAGATCGCCATCTTCGCCAGCGAACAGTACCGCCAGCAGATCCTGAACGAGAACCGCGGGCAGTAATCCCTGCTTTCTCGCACGGGCGGACGACCGCCCCGGCACCCATGGAGGTGCCGGGGCGGTTCCTATTCGTGCCCGGGTACGTTAAATTCGCAGGAAACCAGCCTCACACAAGGGCGCGAGACGAAAGGGGTGGGAACCGGAGCTCGGTTCTCGCCGCGATGCCGTGCACGTGCGTGAGGCGCCGGTCCGTCGTGACCGGCACATCGCCCGAACCTGGAGACGAGAGATGATCGATAAAATCCTGGGCCGGTGGACGCGTGGCCCGGTGAACCCGGCCGACGTGCGCCGCGACTCCGCCGCGGCCGGATCGGACCTGTCGCACCTGACGGACGAGCAGCTGCTCGGGCACGTGGAGGGCGCCGGGCGTACGCTCGATGCCGCCGGCGCGACCCTGGCCAACGCGCAGCGCACGCTGGACTCCGCGCGCCGGAGCCTGGACTCCGTGCGCCGGGACACGCGGACGGGCACCCCCTCCGCGACGTGGAACCGCGACACCCCGTCCGGGGAGTGGAACCGCACCTCCTGAGCCCTGGGCCGCCCCTGGCAGGTGGCTGATCCCGTTCAGGTGCCGCCCGGCCGGGTGAGTGCGTGCAGGATGGCGATCGCGGCGGCGGCGATGCGGCCGTCCGTATCGAACGAGGGATCGTAGGCGGTAAGGGCCACGGCGCCGAGGCGGAAGCGGGATCGTACCGCGGCGATCAGCTCCAGCACATCGTCCAGGCGCAGACCATCCGGCGCGGCGAACGCGTTGACGGTGCCCTCGCCGGGATCGAGCACGTCCAGGTCGACGTGCAGGTACACCGTCTCCGTCCGCGTCCGCAGGGTGTCCAGCGCGGCGGACAGGCGGACGGGGACATCCGCGGGGGCGATGACCGTCAAGGCCGACCTGCGCAGCAGATCGGCCTCGCCCGCGTCCACGTCGCGGGCGCCTACCAGGCAGACGTGCGCGTCCGGGATCGCGCGGAAGCCGGGGATGGAGGCGGCCAGCGCGGGCCAGCAGCGGCCCGTGGCGATGGCGAGCGCCATCCCGTCCAGCATCCCGCTGCGCGTCGTTTCCGGCGTGTTGAGGTCGGCGTGGGCATCCAGCCAGAGCACGGCGGGATCCGCATCCACCAGCCCCGCCAGCGTCCCCATCGCCGTCGCGCAGTTGCCCGCGAGAACGATGGGGAACGCGCCCTCTGCACGGGCGGCGGACACGCGCTCGCTCAGCCCCGCCGCGATGGCGAACGCCGCCGCGATCTCCGGCGCGGCGGACGGAAGCTCGATGCGATCCACCGTGACGGCGTGCCCCGCATCGCGCAGCCGGTCCGCCGCGCCCGCGCGGAGCAGGTGGTCCGGCCCGGCACCCATCCGCCATCCTGGGATGCCGCTGTCGCAGGGGACGATGATGAGGCGGATGTCCATCGGTGATTGGTTGCCTGTGGGCAGGGTTCGCCACGCGCCGGAGTGACTGCCTCCGCGCGGTGTCGGCGCAGGCCGACAGTGTGAAGTTGTAGCCGCGAATTCATTCGCTCCCGTCTCGCGCCCGGCCTTCCGCCCGACGTTCGGCCGCTCCCGTCTCGCGCGGCCGCGCCCGCCTCCCGCCGTCCCCTCGCCGAACCCGCAGCCGGACCTCCAGCGCCCGTTGATCACGGCCGCGCGGCGAGGATCTCCAGCAGCAGCCGCGCGGCCAAACGCGCCGTGCGCCCGTCGGGGTCGTACGGCGGCGACGTTTCCATGATGTCGGCGGCCACCAGGCGCGGATCGATGGCGACCGTGCGGACGATGTCGATCATCTCCCGCGACGTCAGGCCGCCGGTGCCGGGCGCGCTCACCCCGGGCGCGTACGCCGCATCCGCCGCGTCCATGTCGATGCTCAGGTACAGCGAATCCGCCCCCGCCGTGGCGCGATACAGCGCGGCCTTTGCCACCGTCACCGCGCCGTGCGCCTGGATGTCCTCCACGGGAGACACGCGGATTCCCTGCTCCGTGGCGAAGTCCATGTAATACTGCGAGTTGGCGAAGCGGCGGATGCCGATCATGGCGATGTGGCCGCCGTCCAGGATCGCCGTCTCCATCCCGCGCCGGAACGGCGTACCGCTGGAAAGGTGCGCGTCGTCGTCGTACTCGCGGACGTCCAGGTGCGCGTCCACGTTGACGAGCGCCAGGCCGATCTCCGGCCGCGCGGCGGCCAGCCCGCGCAGGATGGAGCCCGTGCAGCCGTGGTCCCCGCCCAGGAACACGGGCCGCGCGCCGGCGGCGAACACCCGGCGCGCCGCGTCCTCGATGCGGGCGTGGGCATCGGCGCCGTTCATCCCCGGCAGCGCGACGTCCCCCAGGTCCAGCACGGGCGGCACGTGGCGCTCGCCGTCCCAGCTGCCGAACGAGGCCAGCGCGTCGCGGATGGCCCGCGGCCCAAAGCGGGTGCCCGGCCGCGACGGGATGCCGCCGTCGTAGGGAAAGCCCAGCACCACCGTGCGGCCCTCCAGCGGCTCGCCCTCGCGCCACGGCTGCAGCAGCGCGGGGGCGCGGGGATCGCGCGGGTCCGGCGCGGCGCGCAGCCCGTCCAGGAGATCGGCGGCGCCGCTCACGGGCGGCGGCCGGTAGACGCGGACGGCAGAGGCGCGGACGGCGGAGGCGCGGAGTGGATCATCACGGGTCGGCTCGGCTTGTCTGGTTTCGGCTCGGCTCGCTAACTTACATGCACCGGGGCGCGCCGGGCCAGCATCCGCGCGCGCCGCACCGGCATCCATCGCGTCCCCGATCATCACGGCACTGGCCACATGCGCATCCTCACCGGGATCCAGCCCTCGGGCATCCTGCACATCGGCAACTACTTCGGCGCCATCAAGCCCATCCTGGACCTGCAGGGGCAGGGCACGGTGTTCGTCTTTTTGGCGGACCTGCACGCGCTGACCTCGCGGCAGAACGCCGACGCGCTGCGCGACAACGTGCGCACGGCCACCATCGACCTGCTGGCGTGCGGGCTGGACCCGGAGCGCACCACGTTCTGGCGCCAGTCCGACGTGTCGGTGCACGCCGAGCTTACGTGGATCCTGAGCACCGTCACGCCCATGGGGCTGATGGAGCGCATGGTGGCGTACAAGGAAAAGGTGCAGCAGGGGATCAGCAGCAACGTGGGGTTGTTCACGTACCCCATCCTGCAGGCCGCCGACATCCTGGCGTACGACATCGACCGGGTGCCCGTGGGCAAGGACCAGACGCAGCACTTGGAGGCCACGCGCGACATCGCCATCAAGATCAACGAGGCGTACGGCGAGGGCACGCTCAAGCTGCCCGAGGCGCAGATCGCGGAGGAGGTGGCGGTGGTGCCGGGGCTGGACGGCCGCAAGATGAGCAAGAGCTACGGCAACACCATCGACATCTTCGCGCCGGAAAAGGCGCTGCGGAAGCGGGTGATGTCCATCGTCACGGACAGCACGCCGCTGGAGGCGCCCAAGGACCCCCAGGGCTCGCTCATCGTGTCGCTGTACAGGCTGTTCGCGACAAAGGACGAGGTGCGGCAGATGGAGGATGAGTTCCGCGCCGGCGGCGTGGGCTACGGCCACTTCAAGGGCCGCCTGTTCGATGCGATGTGGGAGTTCTACGCCCCCATGCGCGCGCGCCGCGAGGAGATCGTGGCGAAGCCCGGCTACGTGGACGAGGTGCTGGCGGAGGGGGCGGAAAAGGCGCGGACCGTGGCGCAGGGGACGCTGGAGCGGGTGTGGAAGGCGGTGGGGCTGCGGTAGAGGGCGACGGGAGGGAATAGGGAGGGCAGGGAACAGGGAATAGGGAATAGGGAATAGGGAATAGGGAATAGCCTGCAACGGCGGAACTGCAGGGGACAGGGGACAGGGGACAGCAAGCAACGGCGGATGGGGGATTCGCATGCGTCGGCGCGCGGGGCGGAGTTCGTGAGCGGGCGGGCGCTGTCCGCGGCGGAGCTCCAGGCGCGGCTGCTGGTGTGGGATGCCATCACCGACCTGTTCCTGGACACCGAGATCGACGACGGCGTGCGGGCATACGTCGCGCGCACCCTGGCCGCGTCGCCGTTTTCGGTGGATGACCTCGAGGCCGTCTACCGCTTTGAGGTGGCCCCGTGGTGCACGCAAACCTCACGATCGTCCGGGGAGAGTGGGCCGGGTTCGGGGAAGAGTGGCTGGGCGAGCGGATTCCCGCCTATCTCGCGCGGAGCGGCCGATGGTCGCACGGGTGGGCGGACAGCCGCCTGGGCCGCTGGTGGCGCACCTCCGCGACGGATGCCGACTGGCAGGCCGTCCTCCGCCTCGTTGCCGAACTGCGCGGCTCGTAATCCGGATTCCACTTCGCATCTCTCCATGTCCGACACCATCGCGCCACGGAGCCGGCGAGGCGCCGTTCGCGCGGGGCATCAACAGCATCCAGCTGTACCACGACGGCGCGCGCTGGTGGATCGTGACCGTCTACTGGGACTCGGAGCGCGCCGACAATCCCATCCCCGCCGCCTACCTTCCCGGCTGAACGCCGTCCGCACCGGCAGATCCCCTATGTCTGCCCCTGAAGCCGAGCACTTCGGGGGCGCGGTGTCCCTGTGTGGGGACGGTGCTAAGTCGTAGTCGCGATTCAGGTTGCCGTAATTTCGGGCGCGTGGGGGCGTATCAGCGCGCCGCGCTCCCGTTTTTCTGCTATGTGCCGTATCCGCAACCAGATGTGGGTGATGCGGCATTGCTCTTGCCAATCCGGACAGCTCCGGGCGGAACTCCGCTCGTATATGGCCAGGAACCCTATAAGGGCAGGCAGAGCGATGAGAAAGCACTTTTTCCGCACCATGGCCACGGCCGCTGCCGCGGTGTTCACGCTGACGGGATGCGCGGGCACCAACCTGGGCCAGATCGGCGAGATCCTCGGCGGCGCCATGGGCGGCATGGGCGGCGGACAGCAGCAGCAGGGGAACGGGCAGGTCCTGGCCGAGGTGCAGAACGTGGACACGCGCCAGCGGGTGATCCAGCTGCGCACGCAGGAAGGGCAGACGGGCAACGTGATGTTCGACCAGAACACCGTGGTGGTCTACCAGAACCAGCAGCACCCCATCACCGCGCTGGAGCGGGGCGACGTGGCCTACTTCCAGCTGCAGCAGACGCAGCAGGGCGCTACCTACGCGAGCCGCATCGACGTGCAGCAGAGCGTGCAGGAGCGCAACGGCCAGCAGACCGGCGGCATGCAGGGCGGCGGCACGTACGGAGGTGGACAGCAGCAGCAGATGGTGCAGCTCGCCGGGACCGTGGGGCGCATCGACTACAACCAGGGGTGGTTCGAGTTGCGCACGCAGAGCGGCACGGCCACCGTCCGGCTGCCGTACAACGCGGGCGAGGCCCAGGTGGATTACTTCCGCCGCCTGCGCACGGGCCAGAGCGTGCGCCTGGAAGGTACCAACGTGGGCAACGGCCAGGTGGACCTGTACCGGTTCATGTAGCCTCCCCGGCGGGTTGATTCTCAAAGGCGGCGCGGAGCGAGGGCTCCGCGCCGCCTTTCTGCGTCCGGGATGCTGGTCCGCGGCGGGCGCGGCGCATACACTGTCCCCCGGGTGCCGCCTCTGCGAGATCCACCGGATGCGCCGTTGCAGGCTATTCCCTATTCCCTACTCCCTATTCCCTGCCGTCTCCTCCATGACGCCGCTGTTCAACAAGCTCAACTGGAAGAGCCAGTCCGACATCGTGGTCCTGAACGCGCCCGAGGGCTTTCAGCGGGAGCTGGATGCGCTGGAGGGCGTGACCGTGCACCGCGGCGCGGACGGCCTGGAGCGCGTGGAGTTCGCGCTGGCCTTCATGATGACGAACGTCGAGCTGCAGGCTGCGGTCGACGCCATCCTCGCGAAGGCGCAGGGCGACGCGATCGTCTGGTTCGCGTATCCGAAAGGCACGTCCAAGCGCTACAGGTGCGAGTTCAACCGCGACAGCGGATGGGCCCCACTGGGTGCGGCGGGCTTCGAGGGCGTGCGGCAGGTGGCGATCGACGAGGACTGGTCTGCCCTGCGCTTTCGCCGCGTGGAGTTCATCAAGACGATGAAGCGCGACGCCTCCCGCGCCGCCACGGAGCAAGGCAGGGCGCGTGTGGCGAAGAAGGACGGGGGCGGCTGAGCTCGAGCCCAGTCGAACGCATCGTGCAGTTTCCTGGAACCGCCACTGCCAGATTGCAATTTTCCGCTGGTGGAAGTTCCAGGGTTGGAACTTCCACCAGTGGAAGTCACGGCTATGAACCGCCTGGAACAGGTGGATCAGCCATTGTACGGCCGCCGCACGGGAAAGCTGCTGATCGGCCCCTTCGCCTTTGCGGATGCTGCCCGCTTCATCCCCTCGTACAGCGTGCGCGATCAGCTGCTGGCCTACGGGCTGTTCGGGCACCTTCCCGGGCACCTGGCGCTGCTCGATCCGGATCGTCCGCTCGCCGCGAACGCGGCGGAGGCGCTGTTGAGCCAGACAGGACGGCTGGTGGATGAGGCGCAGCACATGCTGGACGCGTTTACGTCGGACGCGCACGTGCACTATTCGATCATCGAAGCCATCGCGGGAGGAGAGCAGACGTGGAGCGGGATCACCAAGCGCGTGGGCCGCTCCGGGGGCGCCCTGCTGCGCCCGCTGCAATGGCTGGAGGAGATGCAGGTGATCGCGCGCGTGGCGCCCGTGACCGAGCGGACGCCGTTTCGCTCCAAGCGCGTTATCTACCGCATCGTCGACCCGTACGTGGGGTTCTGGCACCGGACGGTGGCGCGGCTGGTGAACTCGGGTTCCCTGGGACTCGTGGAGCCGGAGCGTCTCTGGAAAGAGGTGGTCGAGCCAGAGCTGGACGACTACATGGGAGCCGTGTTCGAGGAAGTGTGCCGGGACTTCGTGCGCAGGAACCCCGGCCGGCTCCCGTTCAGGCCGCTCCGGGTGGGAGAGTGGTGGGATTCGGGATCGACACAGCAGGTCGACGTGGTGGCGGTCGGTGCGCAGGGCGAGCTGCTGGTGGGTGAATGCAAGTGGGGGCGTGTCACCGCGGCGCACCTGGCTGCATTGCGCACCCGTGGTGATGCGGTGGCCGCGGAGTTCGGGGGAATCCGGCGCGTGTATGCCGCACTGTTCACCGGGCGCGGTGAACTGGACGAGGAGGTGCGGCGGGAAAGCGAAGCGGGATCCGTGATCGTGTCCCGCGGAGAAGACCTCCGCTGAACCCGTCGCCCGCTGCAATGAGGCCTTGAGCTGGTGTAAGTTCCATTAGGTAGAACTTCCACCGCTGGAACTTCCACTGCTGGAACGATGCAGTCGCGAGCGGGTCGGGCCTCGTGCCGTGCTCGGGCAGAGCGAATGAATTCGCCGCAACGACGACACGAAGTCCGCCTGCGCGGACTGTCCGTCACGGGCGGGCTGCCACGCCACCGGCTGCCATCGTGTCCGGATGGCCCCCCCCCACGACGCCGCACGTGCTTCGCGGCACGCGCGCACTCACCCGTGCAGTCCGCGAAGGCGGACTTCGTGAATTTCTAGCGGCGACTTCATTCCCTCCGGCACGGGCGCGGCGTTTACCGGTTCAGATACGCAACGGGCATCATTCCCTCCGGACGGGGCTCGGCCGCTTCGCCCGACGGCTGTCCCCTGTCCCCCGCAGTTCATCCGTCCGGTACACGTTGTGCACCCCGGGCGCGGACCCGTAAACCGACCAGGAGACCGATGTCCGACGCAAGCCCGACCCACCCGCAGGGAC
This sequence comes from Longimicrobium sp., assembly GCA_035638875.1. Classification (GTDB taxonomy): domain Bacteria; phylum Gemmatimonadota; class Gemmatimonadetes; order Longimicrobiales; family Longimicrobiaceae; genus Longimicrobium. The sequence continues at coordinate 5,056 of DASQZE010000537.1, read as the reverse complement.
GCCACGATTCCGGCACCGACGCCGGCCCGGCGCAGGCCGCCGGCGCCGCCGCCCAGCCGCGCGCCAACCCCGCGGGCGATCCGCCCCGCGGCCGCGAGCCGCGCACCGAGGTGCTCACGCTCGTCTGCGAGAACTGCGGCAAGGACTACTTCTTCGAAGACGAGCAGCCGGCGCCCGGCATGAAGTGCGAAAAGTGCGGGGCCACCGTCTTCCGCTCGTTCCACACGAGCGTGGGCGACGAGGCCGCCGACGACTTTCGCGACACCACGGAGCGCGACCTGGACCCCGACGATGCCGAGGGCGACGTGCTCCCCGGCGACGTGATGGACCTGAACAACCTGTAGGCCGCCTTCCGCGCGTCCCCCCCCGCCCGCAGCGCGAGATCCATCTTGCGCGGCGGGCGTCCGCGTTCCATCGATCCGCCGGCGCCGAACGGCGTAATCCCCTGTCCCCGCGCCACCCGCGCCCGTATCGTGTCGCCGTCGCGCCGCCGGGTACACGATGTGCTACCTGCCGTGCGCGGCGCCGGCGGACGGACGGGGCGCCATGGACCTCAACCGAAAATCAGGGGCGGATGTCATCCACATCCAACGGCCGCACGCTCTTCACGGGGAGCGGCGTGGCGCTGGTCATGCCGTTCAGCACGGACGGCGGCATAAACGAAGGTGTGCTGCGCGAGCTGGTGCGCTTTCAGCTGCGGGGCGGGACGGACGCGCTGATCGTGAACGGCAGCACGGGCGAGGCATCGGCCATGTCGCCGGACGAGCAGCGCCGCGCCGTGGAGATCGCCGTGGACGAGGTGCGCGCCGGCGACCGCCGCATCCCCGTGGTGGCCGGCTGCGGCGGCAGCGACACGGCCGCCGTGGCGCGGCTGGCGAAGGAGGCGCGCGCGGCGGGGGCGGATGCGCTGCTGGTGGCGCCGCCGCCGTACAACAAGCCGCCGCAGCGCGGGATCATCGCCCACTTTCGCACGGTGATGGACGCGGGCGACCTGCCCACCATCGTCTACAACGTCCCCGGGCGGACGGCGGTCAACATCCTCCCCGAGACGGTGGAGGAGATGGCGGTGGACGAGCGCGTGGTGGCCATCAAGGAAGCCAGCGGCGACATCGTGCAGGTGGCCGAGATCGCGCGGCGCGTGGGCGGCCGCGTGGACCTGTTCAGCGGCAACGACGACCAGGTGGTGCCGCTGATGTCGCTGGGGGGCAAGGGCGTGATCTCCGTGCTGGCCAACGTGGCCCCGGCCGAGGTGTCGCGGATGGCGCACGCGTTCCTGGACGGCAACACGGCGGAGGCGTGCGCGCTGCAACTCCGGTTGATGCCGCTGATCACGGCGCTCTTCCGCGAATCCAACCCCATGCCGGTCAAGGCGGGCGTGGAGATGCTGGGATTTGCCGTCGGCGAGCCGCGGCTGCCGCTGGTGCCCGTTTCCGATGCCGTGCGCGGCGAGGTGGAGACGGCGATGCGGGACCTGGGCCTGCTGCGGAGCTGACCGACGTGGCGGAATTAGTGCGGATCGTCCTGAGCGGGGCCACGGGGCGCATGGGCCAGACGCTGGCGGGACTGATCGCGGACGACGACGCGTCTTCGCTGCTGGGCGGCATTGGGCGGATGCCGGAGCGCGGCTGCGACATCGGCTGCGTGATCGTGGAGACGCCGGAGACGGCGGGGCCCTGGATGCGCGACGCGGACGTCGTGATCGACTTCTCCGCGCCGGAGCTGCTCGCGCGATTGCTGGAGATGCACGGCGACGCGCTGGCCGGCAAGGCGATCGTGGTGGGGACCACGGGGCTGGGGGACGCGGAGCAGGCGCTTCTGGCGCGGCAGGCGGAGCGCTCGGCCGTGCTGCAGGCGGCCAATTTCAGCGTGGGCGTGAACCTGCTCGTGGCGCTGGCGGAGCAGGCCGCGGCGGTGCTGGGCGACGACTACGACGTGGAGATCGTGGAGGCGCACCACCGCCGCAAGGTGGATGCGCCCAGCGGGACGGCCCTCGCGCTGGGCGAGGCGGTGGCGCGCGGGCGGGGCGTGCCCCTGGCGGACGTTCGCGTGGACGGCCGCAGCGGCCGCCCCGGCGAGCGCCCGCGCGGCGAGGTCGGCTTCCACTCCGTGCGCGGCGGCGACATCGTCGGCGAGCACAGCGTCATGCTGATCGGCGAGCGCGAGCGGATCGAGCTGGGGCACGTGGCCCAGGACCGCGCCCTCTTCGCGGAAGGTGCGCTGCGCGCCGCGCGGTGGATGGCGGGCAAGGCGCCGGGGACCTACACCATGCGCGACGTGCTGGGGCTGTAGAGGGAAAGGCCCTCACCCGGGTTCGTAAACCTCACCCACCCTCTCCCACAAACTGCGTGGGAGAGGGTATACACCCCAGCTCGTGCCGGATGGCGGGCGTTCGGCGAAGACGCAGTTCTCCCCCTCCTGCCCGCGGAGCGGGGGAGGGGGCTCCCCGCCGGTGCAGAGCGCCCGCTTCGGTGCACGAGCTGGGTTCTCGTCTCCCCGTAAATCCCACGACCGCGCGATGTAAATCCCACGACCGCGCGATAAAACCGAGGGGCCGGCATCCACGCGGATGCCGGCCCCTCGCTGCGTCCATCTGCCTTGCGGCTCAGCCGCCGAACGGCGACCCGCCCTGCGGCTGTTCGTCCTGCCGCGGCTGCCGCACGCGCGGCGGGCGGCCGAAGTTGTACTGCACGCCGAAGTGGATGGCCCGCGACGTAAAGGCGCGCTCGGTGAGCTGGATCACCCGGTCGTCCCCGGCCTGGATGCGGAAGCGCTGGGTGTCGAACAGGTCCGACACGCGCACGGACAGCGTCATCCGCTCGTTGTAGAGCTTGTGGCGCACGGCCACGTTGGTGAAGCTCATGGCATCGAAGCGGCCGCCCTCGATGTTCATGGGCGCGCGGTAGAAGTACGCCGCCGACAGCGCCGTGCGGGGCGTGACGTTCAGCGTGCCGTTGAAGCGCGCGGACCACGTCACGGCATCGGACGAGAGGCTGGACTCACCCGAGCCGCCCTCCGTGACCATCTTGAAGACGTTGAACGCCGCCAGTCCGTTGAACCGCTGCCCCATCCGCAGCGTGCCGTTCAGGTCCGCGCCCCACGAACTCCCGGTATCCAGGTTCTTGAAGCTCACGGAGGTGGCCTCGCGCCCGGCGACGGAATCCGCCGTGTTCACCACGACGCGGATGACGTCGCTGGTACGGCGGTAGAAGGGCGAAAACTGCACGTTGCCCAGCCGCCCCGAGTGCTGCAGCCCCAGCTCCACGGCGTCCGTGTACTCCGGGCTCAGCCGGGGATTGCCCAGGAAGACGTTCTGCAGGTCGAAGAAGACGGGGAAGGGGTTCAGCTCCTGCGTTCCCGGCCGGCGGATGCGCCGCGAATAGCTGGCCTTGACCTGCGTGTTCTCGTTCACGCTGTAGCTGGCCAGGCCGCTGGGGAACACGCTCGCGTAGTCGTAGGGAAAGCGCTCGTCGGCGTTGGCCAGCGCGAACTCGCGCGTGGCGTACTCCGCGCGCAGCCCCGCCTGCAGCTCCCACGGGCCGGCGCCGTGGCTCAGCACGCCGTACGCCGCGTTCACCGTCTCGTCGAACTCCAGGGCGTTGCTCAGGTCGCCGCGGGTCCACGCCCCCGTCCCCAGCGGGTCCACGAGCACCCCGAAGTCCCGGTCCATCCACCGCGCCGTTCCCTTGTACCCCGTCTCCAGCTTCGTACGCTCCGCCAGGGTGCGCGTGTAGTCCACCTGCGCCGTGAGCTCGTCGGAGCGCGCGTCGGTGTCGTTGCGCTCCGCGTCCGTCAGGCCGCCGCCCGCCGTGGGCTGGCGCCAGAGCGTGGTGCGGTCGTCCTCGCCCGAGCGGCTGGCGCGCACCTCGGCGGAGAGCTCGTGCCGCTGCGGCTCCAGCGTGCGCTTCCACGCCAGCGTGTAGTCCGCCAGCCAGTTGTCCGTCCGCGAGTCGCGCACCCGCTCGTAGGCGTCCAGCAGCAGCCGGGTGCCGTCCAGCTCGGTGTACGCGCTCAGCGACTCTTCGCTCTGGCCGCGCAGGTTCAGCAGCAGCGCGTTGGAGAGCACGTCGCGCTCGCCCAGCCGGTAGTCCAGCGTGGCGTTCAGGTTGTGGCCGTAGTTCCGGTTGTCGCCGCTCAGGTCCTGCTCGGTAAAGGAGAGCGGGGACTTTTGCGCGCCCAGCCGGGTGCGGTCGTTCACGCCGGCCATGTCCTGGTCGTCGTTGTTGAGCCCGTAGCTCACGAAGAAGGTGGCGGGGCCCTGCTGGTAGCCCAGGTTCCCGGACCCGGAGTAGCGGCCGGCGGTCGATGCGCCCAGGCTGAGCCCGCCGCTCAATCCCAGGTCCACGTTCTGCTTGAGGACGATGTTGATGATGCCGGCCATCCCCTCGGGATCGTGCCGCGCCGACGGGTTGGGGATCACCTCCACCCGCTCCAGCGTGTTGGCCGGGAGCTGCCGCAGGTAGCCGGCCAGCTGCTCGCCGCGGATGGGCGACGGGCGGCCGTTGATCTGCACCACCACGTTCTCGTTGCCGCGCAGGCTCACCTTGCCGTCGGGATCCACCTGCACCGAGGGCACGCCCTCCAGCACCTCGCTGGCGTTGGTGGCGGCGGGGGCCACGTCGCGCGCGGAGTAGGTGTTGCGGTCGGGGGCGATGGAGATCGCCGAGGCCTCGGCCGTGACCTCCACGGCGGCGAGCGTGACCGCGCGGCGCGACAGGCCGATGCTGCCGGCGTTGGCCCGCGGCGACGCGGCGGCGACCGTGAGCGGGGCCGTGCGCTGCGGGCCGTAGCCCATCATGCTCACGCGGAGCAGGTAGGTGCCGGGCCGCAGCCCCTGGATGCGGAACGACCCGTCCGGGCGGGCGATGGCCCCGGCGACGAGGACGGAATCCGCCGTGCTCCACACCTCCACGCTGGCGGAGGCGACGGGTACGCTGCTTTCGGCGTCGACCACGGTCCCGTGGATCTCTCCCGGGCCGGCGGCGGGGGGCGGCGCGGGGCGTCCGGCCGCCGGAGGCTGTGCGGGGGTCTGGGCCGCGAGCGAGGTTCCCCCGCTCAC
>DASQZE010000536.1:0-16311 GCA_035638875.1 Longimicrobium sp. | reverse complement strand
GTGCGGCGCGGGTTCCGCGAGGTAGGCGACGGCCGGGAACTGCTGGAGAAGCTCGGGCGCAAGGACCTGTGCCCGTGCGGCAGCGGACGGCGGTTTCAAGAAGTGCTGCATGCGCGGCGGCGCCCACGACGGCTCCAACCGCCACGACTACTTTCAGGGAGTGAGGGCTGGCGGTGGACTCACGTAGATCCGTCCGGAACGTGTGCGACGGGTCTGCGTGCATCCCGCCGGAGCGAATGAATTCGCCGCTGGAAAATCGCGAAGTCCGCCTGCGCGGACTGGTCCGCCCGGCGGTGAAGTGCCGCGGCCGCGAGTACCTGCGGCTCATCTACGGCCCGGAGTACACGATGCCGGAGAACCTGGAGCGGCTGCGGCAGCGCGGGCTGGGGGCCAAGCGGTCGCTGGCGCTGCGCGAGTTCGCGCTGGGCGTGGAGGGGCTGCAGCGCTTCGTCCGCGGCGAGCCGCTGCGCCGCGTGCACGAGTGCGTGTTCGGGGTGCTGGCGCTGGAGAGCGAGCCGGTGGATCCGCGGCTGTAGGAAGGCAGTGCGTGAGTGCGTGAGTGCGAAAGTGCGAAAGTGCGAAAGTGCGAAAGTGCGAAAGTGCGAAAGTGCGAAAGTAACTGCGGTCATAGCCGGATCACTAACGCACTAACGCACTAACGCACTAACGCACTAACGCACTAACGCACTAACGCACTGACGCACTTCCCTTACTGCACCGCCGCCATCGCCTCCGCATGGCCGGTGGGGGTCCAGCGGGGAACCTCGCGGTCGCTGGCGACGGCATGGGCGGTGTGGAAGAGCATCCGCGACACGCGGGTGAGCTTCTCCACGTCCAGGGTGCCCGGCGCGTCGGTGGTGCGGTGGTAGTCGGGGTGCGGCATGGTCGTAAAGAACAGCACGGGGATGCCCGCGTGGATGAAGGCCACGTGGTCGCTGCGCGAGAACCAGCGGAGCTTGGGGTCCGTCTCCGCCTCCGACGGCAGGGCGAAGCCGAGCTCCGGGTGCGCGGCAGACACGCGGTGCGCCAGCGGGCCCAGGGACGAGTAGTCCTGCCCCATCACGTACAGCGTGTCCGGCGCGTTGCGGCCCACCATGTCCAGGTTGAGGTTCGCCACGATGCCGTCCCACGGCACGGTGGGGTGCTGCACCCAGTGCACGGCGCCCTGCAGCCCCATCTCCTCGCCCGTGACGGCCAGGAACACGACCGAGCGCGCCGGCCGCTCTGGGAGCGACGCGAACGCCTGCGCGGCAGCCAGCATGGCGGAGGTGCCGGACGCGTTGTCATCCGCCCCGTTGTAGATGCTGTCGCCGTGCGCGTCGGGGTGCCCGATGCCCATGTGGTCGAAGTGGGCGCTGATCACGACGTAGCTGTCCCGCAGCGCGGGGTCGCTGCCGGGGAGCACGGCCACGACGTTGGGCGCGCTCATCATTACCGTGCGCGCGGGTGCCGCCAGCGTCATCCGCACGCCGCGCAGGGGGACGATGCCGCCCGCCGCGCGCCGGCGGAGCGCGTCCAGGTCCTGGCCGGCGGCGCGGAACAGGGCCCGGGCGGGGGCCTCGCGCAGGCCGGCCATGGGCATGGGCAGCGTCATGTTGCTGCCCTCCAGCTGGGTGCCGTACCAGGCGATGCTGTCGGCCCCCACGCCCGCGTCCGTCAGCACCACCACGGCTGCGGCACCGGCATCCACGGCCGCGGTGAGCGCATTGCTGAGGAACGCCGTGTTCTCCATGGGGGTGCCGGGCCAGTCGTAGACGAGGACGGCGCCGCGTGCCTCCGCCGGGAGCGCGCCGGCCTGCGCCGCGAGCCCGGCGTACAGCACGGGGGCCGATTCCGCCGACCCGCCGCGCGACGCGAGCACGAAGTAGTCGCGCCCGTGCGTCCACGCTGTTTGGCGCCCGCCGGCCGTAAAGAAGAACCGGCGCTCGGCGGGCGGGACGCGGTTCACGCGCACGGCGTAGCGCTGCACGAAGCCGCCGGAATCGCCGGCGGGGTGCAGGCCCCAGGCGCGGAACTTCGCCGCGATGTACTCCGCCGCAGCCTCCTGCCCGGGGCTGGGGGTTCTGCGGCCGGCGAGCGCGTCGCCCGCCAGGAACTCGGCGTGGGCGCGCACGTCCTGCACGGTGATGGACTGCGCGACGCGGTCGGCGGCGGGTTGCGCGTGGACGGGGGCCGCGGCGAGCGCCGCCAGCGGCAGCAGGACGAGGGCTCGAAAGAGCATCGGGATTTCCGGATGGGGGTCGATGGGGAGGCGTCTGCGCGTGAGAATGGACACCGTCCGCCGGCGCGGACCCTTACGCCGAGAAGCAGGGGATCACCGTAGTGGCACGTGATCGCCATCGCCAGGGGGGGCCGGTGTTCGAAACGTGAATCGGCGGCGGGCACGATGAGATCGCGCGGATAAAGATCACGGACGATGGACTCGGATCACGCGGAGGATCGTGCGGATGGGCGGCGATCCGTCCGAGCGAATGAATTCGTCGCTGGAAATTCGCGAAGTCCGCCTGCGCGGACTGTCCGTCGGATGCACGCGTTCCGGTGGATCGCGGCCGTGCGTCGTTGGTGTCGGCGCAGGCCGACAGTGTGATGTTGTAGCCGCGATTTCAATCGCTTTGTTTTCTCCGCGGAGGATCGTTCTCCATACGTGGATGAACTCTGCTCTCTGCCTTGACGATTCTTGATCCAATGAAGTGGACGTGGGTGGGCCGGATCTTCTCCGGCAGGGGGCCGGAGCCGGGGCCCGCGGTGGACCCGGCGTGGCTGCACGCGGACGTGCCGGCCGATCGCACTGAGTTGCTGCGTGTACTGCTCGAGGCGCTGGGCGGCCCGTTCCGCACGCAGGCGGCCGAGCGGCTCCGCGGCGCCGTGGCGGAGTTGCCGCTGGTCGCGTGGGTGCGGCTGGACGAGGGGGTGCGCCGCGTGCTGATCGCCCACTACGGCTGGGAGCACCCGCACTGGCTGCGCAACGCGGAGGAGGTGCGCCGCCTGCACCTGCCGCCGGGGACGGAGGCCGCGGTCATCGGCGTGCTGGCCTGCGCGCCCAGCGGGTACGTGCGCGAGGCGGCCGTGCAGCGCCTGGCCCTGCTGGGCGACGGCGGCGAGCTGCCGCCGCTGCTCGTGCGAGCCAACGACTGGGTGCAGCCGGTCCGCACCCGGGCGCTGGATGCGCTGCACGCGCGCGTCGTTCCGGACTACGCCGCGCAGTGGGTTCGGGCGCTGCCCCTGGTGCTGCGGCTGCGCGGCACCGAGCGCGGCGACGCCCGCCCGCTGGTGGACGCCGTGCTGGGGCTGCTGCGCACGCCGGATGCGCGCGACGCGGTTTGGAAGGGGATGCACATGCCCGATTCCTTCATCCGCCGCGCCTGCCTGCGCATTCTTCTCGATGCCGGGGTCCCGGGGCTGCACGCCGTGATCCGCGACGCGCTTGCCAGCCCGGACGAGCGGCTTCGGCAGGGCGCCGCCCAGGCAGCCGCGTCGCTGGACGAGAAGGCCCTGGACGAAGGCGCGCTGGACGCGCTGCTGCCGCGTATGCTGGCGGACCGCTTTCCCGCCGTGCGCCGGGTGGCGCTCGGATTGGCGGCGCGGCGGATGGGGGCCGCGGCGCTCCCGGCGCTCCGGCATGCGCTACTGGATCGCGGCGCGGGGATGAGGGCGGACGCGCGAACGGCCATCGAGCGCCTGGACCCAATGGACTTCGCCGCGTTCTACCGCGCGCACGTGGCCCCGGATGCGCCGCGCCTGGCGGAGGCGGTCAGCGGGCTGGGAGAGACGGGGACGGCGGCGGACGCGGAGCACATCACGCCGCTGCTGGGCCACGGCCGCACCCGCGTGCGCGCCAACGGTCTCCGCGCGCTCTTCCGCTTGGCCGGCGACGCGGCCGTGCCCGCGCTCCTGGCGGCCGTGGGGGACGCCAGCCCGGCCGTGTCGCGGACGGCGACGGACGTGCTGCGGCCGCGCGTGGCCCGGGTGGACGCGGGCGCGCTGGCCGCCTGGATGGGCGCGGAGAACGCCGCGCACGTACGCCGCAACGCGCTGGCGCTGCTGGCCGCGCGGAGCAAGTGGGACGGCGTCCCGTGGATCCTCCAGTCCTGCGGCGACGCGGATCCGCTCGTCCGCACGGCGGCGCGGGAGCAGCTGACGCGCTGGCGGCAGCGATTCAACCGCAGCTTCTGGCAGCCCACGCCGGCGCAGCAGGAACGCATCCGCGCCGCGCTGGACGGGGCGGGGAACGCCATCGACGCGGAGACGGCGAAGTGGCTGCGGTTCGCGACGGGGATCGGCGCATGATACGGAATCGGAATCCCGGCCATCCATCCGATGGACGGGCACACATGAACGGCTGACGGGTGCGCATCGTCGCTACGCCGGCAGTGGAGAAACGGAGTATCGACGATGAAGAACCTGCACCTGGTGCTGCCCGTGGGCACGCAGGTGGTCACCCGGCGGGCGGTGGCCACGGGCGCCGGCGTGCCCCTGTGCGCGGCCGGCGCCGTGGGCGAAGTCGTGTCTGCGCCCGCCGACTACCATCACGCCTACCGCGTTCGCCTTCCCGACGGCGCCGAGGTGTCGCTGCGCCGCGACGAGCTGAGCATCCGCAAGCAGGAGCAGGCCGGCCTGCTGGGCGACGCCGGCGAGGTGCTGCGCGACCACGACCTGTACGCGCACGTCGTCTACCGCTGCGTCGTCGGCTCGCGCGCGTACGGGCTGGAGCACGACGCATCCGACACGGACCTGCGCGGCGTGTACCTGCCCCCGGCGGAACTGCACTGGTCGCTGTACGGCGTTCCCGAGCAGCTGGAGAACCCGGCCGCCGAGGAGTGCTACTGGGAGCTGCAGAAGTTCCTGGGGCTGGCCCTCAAGGCCAACCCCACCGTCCTGGAGTGCCTGTACACGCCCGTGGTGCTGCACGCCGCGCCCGTGATGCGCGAGCTGCTCGCCGAGCGGCACCGCGTGCTGTCGCGGATGGTCTACCAGACCTTCAACGGCTACGTGCTGTCGCAGTTCAAGCGGCTGGAGGCGGACTTCCGCGCCTCGGGGGCGCCGCGGTGGAAGCACGCCATGCACCTGGTGCGGCTGCTGGTGAGCGGCATAACGGCCCTGCGCGAGGGGCACGTGCCCGTGCGGGTGGACGAGCACCGCGAGCGGCTGCTTCGCATCAAGCACGGCGACGCCGCGTGGGACGAGGTGAACGCGTGGCGGCTGGCGCTGCACCGCGACTTCGACGCGGCGTACGCATCCACCGTCCTGCCGGAGCGTCCGGACTACGCGTGGGCAAACGACTTCCTGGTTCGCGCGCGGAGGAGCGCGGTCCACTAACCAATGAGAAGGGGTGATGGATGATGATGACGACGACCGACGCGCGGCTGGCCGGGGAGGTGGCCGCGCACCCGTATCCGCTGCTGTTCGCCACGGTGAGCGGGGCGCACCTGTACGGATTTCCCTCCGCGGACAGCGACTACGACGTGCGGGGCGTGCACCTGCTCCCCGCGGAGCGCTTCGCCGGGCTGGAGCCGGGCGAGGAGACCGTGCAGAGCACCCGCGTGCGCGGCGGGATGGAGGTGGACCTTGTGACGCACGACGCGCGCAAGTTCTTCACCCTGCTGCTGCGCAACAACGGCTACGTGCTGGAGCAGCTGTACTCGCCGCTGGTGGTGCACACCACGCCGGAGCACGCGGAGCTGAGGGCGATCGCGCGCGGCTGTGTGACGCGGCGGTGCGTGCGGCACTACGTGGGGTTCGCGGCCGGCCAGTGGCGGCTGTTCGAGAAGGAGGAGCCGCGCCGCATCAAGCCCCTGCTGTACGTGTACCGCGTGCTGCTCACGGGCATCCAGCTGATGCGCACGGGGCGCGTGCAGGCCTCGCTGCCGGCGTGCAACGCGGCGATTGGCCTGCCGTACATCGACGAGCTGATCGCCCGCAAGGCGGCTGGCGGCGAGCACGCGGTGCTGACGGACGCGGACGTGGAGTTCCACCGCGGCGAGTACCTGCGCCTGAACGAGCTCCTAGTGGAAGAGGCGGAGCGTTCGACGCTGCCTGAGGAGCCCACCGCCCGCGCCGCGCTGCACGACCTGCTGCTGCGCATCCGCCTGGCCCCCGCCGCCGTCGCCTGATGCGCGGCGGGTGCCTGCGAGTCTCGGAAGGTCGCGGATCTCGGCCTCTCCCTGCGAAGTCATTCCGAACGAGGAACGAGTGAGGAATCTACCCGGCGTTGGCAGGTGGATTGCCGCCGGCCTTTGGGGAAGAACAATCACGCGGAGGACGCGGAGGAATAAAAGGGAGGACGCGGAGAATGACCCTTCTGTTCTCCGCGTCCTCTCCGTTTGTCTCCGCGTGCTCCGCGTGATTCATCCCGCCCCAAATGGATACGGAAGCCCGCGTTCGTATCCATCTGCGCAAGGATAAGGTCGACGGCCGGAGCGGTTGCTGGACGAGGTTGCAATGGCGAGAAATGCGTTTGGGAACGCTCCTTGAATCCTGTGCGGGCCAATGGCACTGAAACGGGTGATACCGAAAGCCGAACGGCCGTGGCGGCGGGTGGGGACGCCGGAAACCGGGTTCGAATATCTGCGTGGCGACGGCAAGCCGCTGCGCAGCGCACCCGCGCTCGCCCGTATCAAGAAGCTGGCGATTCCGCCGGCGTGGACGGACGTGCACATCAGCCCCGACCCCGAAGCCAAGGTGCAGGCCTACGGCACCGACGTGGCCGGCCGCAAGCAGTACCGCTACCATCCCGATTCCATCGCCAAGGGCTCCAAGCGCAAGTACCGCAAGCTGCTGCACTACGCGCGCGCCATCCCCCGCCTGCGCGAAGGGACGGAGCAGCACCTGGGGCAGACGGGCGTGGGCCGCGACCGCGTGCTGGCCACGGTGGTGCGGCTGATCATGCGCGGCTTCTTTCGCATCGGCAGCGAGGAGTACGCGGTCACCAACAAGACCTTCGGCATCGCCACGCTGCAGAAGAAGCACCTCAAGGTCCAGGGCGACAACCTGGTCTTCACCTACATCGGCAAAAAGTCCATCCACCAGCGCACCTTCGTGGCCGACACGCCGCTGGTGGGTGTGATGCGGGAGATCCTGGAGTTGCCCGGCCGGCGCCTCTTTCAGTACCGGGGCGAAGACGGCAAGGTGCACCCGGTGACCGCGGCGGACGTGAACGGCTACATCAGGCAGATGCTGGGGGAGCGCTACACCAGCAAGGACATGCGCACCTGGGGCGGCACGGTGCGCATGGCCACCATCCTCTCGGACCTGGGCCCGCCCGTGAGCGAGCGCGAGGCCAAGAAGAACCTGGTGCTGGCGTGCAAGCTGGTGTCTACGGAGCTGGGGAACACGCCCACCGTGTGCCGCAGCGCGTACGTGCACCCCGCCGTGATGGAGCGCTACGCCGAGGGCAAGACCATCGCGACGATGATGCGGGACGCCCCCCGCGACGACGAGGCGCCCGGCCGCTACTATCCCGAGGAGGCTGCGCTGATGCGGTTCCTGCAGAAGTGGGGATGAGGGGCGCAGGGCAGGCTCCGGCCTGAGCGGCTGAAGCCGCCGCAACGACCGCGGAAAGCCCCACAAACTGCGTGAGGCTTCAACTGCTCGACTTCGCTCCGGTGCACTCACCGGATCGGAGCACGAGCCGTCGGCGAAGGCCGACTTCGTGATCTTCCAGCGGCGAATTCATTCGCTCATCCGGAAGGCGGCCGAGGTGCAGCAAGGCCGGCATCCGGCCTGAGCGGCTAAAGCCGCCGCTGGGAAAGCGGTAAGCCCCGCCCCGGCCGCTGGCGCGTCCGTGCGGGGCTTCAACTGCGTGAACTGCGCTCCAGTGCACCCGGGCTGTATGCGGACGAGCCGTCGGCGAAGGCCGACATCACGTTTTCGGTGCCGCGACTTCAGTCGCCGGGCAACCCCGCCGCTGCACCTTGCCCGCCTCACCGCGCGGTCCCCGTGTCCCAGGTTTTTCCACTTTCGCACTCCCGCACTTTCGCACTTTCGCACTTTCCTTCTCCCTAAACACCGTACGTCCATAGCCTTGCCTGTTGCAGGCTCGCTTCTTGCCCCGCGTGTCTGTCGCGTCGTATGGCCGGGAGGCGCCGGAAACGCTGTGCCGGGGAGAACGGGCCGTGGAAGCCGCTGAGAGCAAGGCCACCATCCTGGTGGTGGACGACAACACCGACAACGTCGAGATCCTTCGCGCGTTCCTGGAATCGCGCGGGTTCACCATCGCCGAGGCACGCGACGGGCGCGCGGCCCTGGCCAAGATGGAGGAGGTCAGACCGGACCTGGTGCTCCTGGACGTGATGATGCCGGGGATGGACGGGTGGGAGGTGTGCCGCGTCATCAAGCAGCACCCGCAGCTGGGCGACACCAAGGTGGTGATGGTGACGGCCAAGGGCGGCTTCGAGGACAAGTTCGAGGGACTCCGTTCCGGGGCCGACGACTACGTCGTGAAGCCGGTGGACTTCAAGGACCTGATGGGTAAGGTGGAGCGCAACCTGGCCGCCCGGGGCAGCCAGGCGTGAGGATCGTCGGATACAGCGCGGACGAGGCGTTTCGCGCACGCCTCGAGGCGGCGGCACGGGGAATGGAAGCGGAGCTTACGCTGGTGACCCCGGCGGAGGCTGGCTCTTCCTCGAACGACGAGCAGTTCTTCTCGCTCCTGCGCACCCGGCCCGACGCGGCCGTGGCCCAGTACCGCCGCGGGCTGCTGGAGCGCACGCGCGCCGAGGCGGCCACCCGCGACATCTCCCTCGTCGTGGCCTGCCGCGACGAGGCCGAGGCGCGCCACGCATCCCACGAAGGTGCCGAGGAGTGGGTGCTCACCAGCGCCTCGGAGGGGGAGCTGGCGGCGCGCGTGAACAGCGCCTGCGAGCGCAACGGCCGCCGCAAGCGCCCGCTGGTGACCCGCGAGGCCGCGGACCACCTGCGCTACGAGGAGCTGCTGTACGACCGCTTTACCGGCTTTCCCACGCTGCCGGTGATGATGGAGCGCGGCCGCGAGATGTTGGACCGCCGCGGCCGCATTACGCTGCTGTACATCGAGTTCGTGCGGTACAGCAAGCTGGAGGAGATCTACGGCTGGGAAAAGCTGGACGAGGTGCTGCAGACCACGGCGTCGGCCGTGCGCGACTTCTACGCGCGCTACGACGGCGCCGACAGCGTGATGATGGTGTCGCACACGGGCGACGACGACTTCATCTTCTTCGCCGACCTGGGCGACGGGGTGGAGCAGACGGAGCAGCGCATCAACGAGATGGCGCACGACCTGGAGGCCGTCGTCCGCACGCGCCTGGAGAGCGAGCACGGCGAGGACATCGCCGGGCTCTTCGAGATCTACGTGGGCTCCACCACGCTCTTCCGCAATCCCAAGATCCGCACGGAGCGCATCATCTACCGGGGCATCCGCGAGGCGGCCCAGGCGGCGCGCAGCGTGGAAAGCCGCGAGCGGGCGCGCAAGGTGGCGACCCTCAAGGAAACGCTGCGCGAGGGCGCCGTGTACATCGTCTACCACCCCATCGTGGTGACGGAGACGCGCGAGGTGTTCGGGTACGAGGCGCTGGCCCGCGGCGCGCACCGGGCCCTGCGCTCGCCCGAGGTGCTGTTCGGCGTGGCGGAGGAGGCCAACCTCATCTGGGAGCTTTCGCGCCTGTGCCGCCGGCGGGCCATCGAGGGCATCGACACGCACCTCAAGCCCGAGCACCTGCTGTTCATCAACATCGACCCGCACGACTTTCGCGACCCCACGTTCCGCTACCTTGACCTGGACGAGCTGGGGGTGGAGGATCCGGGGCGCATCGTGCTGGAGATCACGGAACGCACGGCCATCACGGACTATCCCACGTTCCAGGGCTACCTCAAGGAGTTCCGGGACCGGGGCTTCCGGTTTGCCGTGGACGACGCGGGGAGCGGGTACGCGGGGCTGGGGAGCATCGCCAACCTGGAGCCGGACTTCATCAAGCTCGACATCTCGCTCATCAGCGGCATCGACGCCAACTTCATGAAGCAGAACCTGGTGGAGACGATGGTGCAGTTCGCCAACGACCACGACATCAAGGTGATTGCCGAAGGCGTGGAGCGGGAGGAGGAGTACGAGACGGTGAAGCGGCTGGGAGTGCACTTTACGCAGGGCTTCCTCTTCCACTCGCACGCCGCGCAGGCCGCGCAGCTGGTGGCCGCGGAAAAGGAAGCGGAGCAGCGGTCCGCGGCGGCGGCGGGGAGCGAGGGGTAGGGCCCTCACCCGGGTTCGTAAACCTCACCCACCCTCTCCCACAAACTGCGTGGGAGAGGGTGTAGGCTTCGACGGGCGGTGGGCCGGCCGGCAGGGTTCCCGCTTCGCAGGCCCTCGCAGGCTTCGCGCTTGAGCGGATATGGGTATCGTCGCGTATCCGCCTCGCGCCTGAGCGGGCAGAGCCGCGTCGCACATGCCAGCCTCGCGCCTGAGCGGCTAAAGCCGCCGCTGGGAAAGCGATAAGCCCCGTCTCCGCTCGCTGGCGCTCGCGGAACGGGGCTTCAACTGCTTTTGCGAACGACGGCCCCTCGGCGGATTGTCCAGGAGGAGCCATCGCACGATCTCCCGTCTTTCTGCCTGCCCGCCCCCTCACGTGCCCCAATCCCGTTCATGTTCGCGATCGCGTTCCCGCGCTCTCCGCGTCTCCGCGTGAGCCATCCCTGGAAGCCGGAGTGCACAATCAACTCGGATATCCGGTATTATATTATTCCTGACGTGCGCGAATCGGTTATGATAACCGGCAGCTACGCGGCGGGAATGATGCAGATCCATTCGCCGCAGAGAACTTCCGCACTCCCGCACTCCCGCACTCCCGCACTGCTGTATACACGTCTGGCACGGCCTTTTCACCAGCACGGCCGCAACCAACCGAACGGAGGAAACAAGGCATGTCGCAGAGCGGCGAGGCGGGTCCGGTAGTGGTGCCTGCGGTACAGCCCCGGTCCCTGTCGGAGGAGACCAGCGCGGGGCGCGCGGCGGAGCTGGCGCGGCTGCTGGAGGCCCGCCGCGGCGAGCGGCACATCGTGGCCCTGCAGGACTTTCCGGACCCCGACGCCATCTCCTGCGGCATGGCGTACCGCGAGATGGCCCGCCGCTTCGACATCGAGGCGGACCTGGTGTACGACGGGCAGATCAGCCATCCCGAGAACCGGGCGCTGGTGAACCTGCTGGACATCTCCATCCAGGCGTACGACCCGGACGAGGTGGCCCTGGGCAGCTACTCCGCGGCCGTCTTCGTGGACAACCAGGGGGCGACGTCCCACCTGACCGAGCGGCTGAAGGTGGCGGGGGTGCCCACGCTGGCCGTGGTGGACCACCACGATCCCGACGACGTGCTGGACCCCATCTTCAGCGACGTGCGGCCGCTGGGCGCGGCGGCCACCATCTTCGCCGAGTACCTGGCCAGCGGCGCGCTGATGCAGCTGGAAGAGGGGAACGAGCTGCACGAGCGGCTGGCGACGGCGCTCATGCACGGGCTGCACAGCGAGACGGACGGATTCGTGCGGGCGCGGCCGCCGGAGTACCGCGCGGCGGCGTTCCTGAGCCGGCACATGAACCCGGACCTGCTGGAGGAGGTGCTGTGCGTGCAGAAGTCGCGCGGCACCATGCGGGTGATCGAGCTGGCGCTGCACAACCGCATCGTGCGCAACGGCGTGGCGGTGTCCGGCGTGGGATACGTGCGCTGGGCGGACCGCGACGCCATCCCCGTGGCCGCGGACTTTCTGCTGACGGAGGAGAACGTGCACACCTCCATCGTCTACGGCCTGCTGGGCGAGGAGGACGGGCGCGAGGTGGTGACCGGGAGCCTGCGGACGCTGAGCAGCACCATGCAGGTGGACCACTTTCTCAAGGAAGCGCTGGGTGAGGACCTGCGGGGGCGGCCGTACGGCGGCGGGCGCAGCCGGGCGGGCGGGTTCGAGATTCCGCTGGGGTTCCTCAAGGGCGACGAGGACGACCCCGAGGGGCAGCACATCAAGTGGCTGCTCTACGACCGGCGGATCCGGCGCAAGCTGTTCAAGGAGGTGGGCGTGGACGAGCTGGACGAGGTGTGCGGGCCGGACCCGGACCTGTAGCGGGCGCTCAGCCCACCACGCGCGCGTTCCACTCGCAGCACTCCGCCCCGCTCGTTTCGCAGCGGGCGTGCTTGGCGGCGTGGTTGCGCCCGGTGTACTGCGTCATCAGCTCCGAGAGCACGCCGGTGTAAAAGGCGCACGCCGGGCCGCCCGGGTCGGCGTAAGCCGTGAGCGAGCCGCACAGGCGCGCCATGAACGGCTTGGCCGACACTTCCACCCGCGCGTTCCCTGCCAGCTCGCCCAGCAGCCGCCGTGCGCCCCGCGAGGCCGCCCGCAGGCGCATTCCCGACGGCATGAGCTTGAGCGTGCGGCGCGCGGCGCCGGACTTCTCCTCCCAGGCGCGGCGTGCCACCCGGCGGCCGGCCTCTTCGAAGATCTCGTCCGCGTCCGGCCGGCGGATGACCAGGCGGATGAGGTCCGCCACGGTTTCCGGCGTCTGCAGCCGCTTCTTCTTCGTTTCTTCCCGAAAGCGGTGGATCTGCCCGTAGACCACGTCGCTCAGGCCCAGCCGGCGGGGCATGCTCGCGGTGAGGTTCTCGCCTTCCAGCACCTCCTCCGGGCGGTCCATGTCGCGCATGGTCTCCAGGAGGATGAGCGGAAAGACGGGCGTCACGCTGGGCGCGTCGGGGCTGGCGGCTCGGGAGGTCCTGCTCATTCCGGGCGGTGCGGGTGTGGGGTCGGGCACTTGGAAAAGCCGCCCAATCTGTTTGTACGGGGGTGCCCACGCAAGGTGCGGGGGCGTACGGTGCAGCAGGTTTGCACGGGGGGCGGGGAAAGGGAAGGCGGAGGCCGGCTCCCCGCGGCCCCCTCACCCCCCGGCCCCTCTCCCGGAAACTGTGCCGGGATAGGGGGGAGAGGACGGGAGAGGGGAAGAACGGCGTTACAGGCGGTTGGGGCAGGCTCCCGCCGGCGCCCCCTCCCGCTCGTTCCTCGCGACCTCCCCCAAAAACCTGGGGGAGGTGATGGCTATCGTCGCCGGGGCGCGTGCACCCGTAGAGGGCCCCCTCCCCCCGGCCCCCTCCCCCGCTTCGCGGGCAGGAGGGGGAGAACTGCCCGACGGGAGGCTGGGTCCGTGCCCCGCGGGGGGGCACCTCCCTGGGCACCTCCCTGGGCACCTCCCCCGGTCCCTCCGCGCAAACTACGCGCGGAGGGGAGAGCTCATCCCGGGTCGCAGCACTTTCGGTTCGTGCTGCGCCCTGCGATGGTACTGTCCCGCGCCCACCCCTCCCCCGAAGTTGGGGGAGGGGTCGCCGGACGTCGCGAGGAACGAGCGAAAAGGCCGGCGGGGGAGAGGGCCCCCGTCGCATCGGCAACGGCCAGCGACGGCTCGCGGCGCGGATGCTGCCATGCGCCGCAGCACACATTCGCACTCTCGCACTCTCGCACTCTCGCACTCTCGCACTTTCGCACTTTCGCACTGCTTTTCGATGGCCTTCCCCCCCGCACACATGCTGATCGGCGCCGGCTTCGCGGAGGTGGCGTGCGCGGGCATGCGCAATCCGCCGCCGCGCTGGCTGGCGTGGTCCATCGGCGCCGTGCTGGCGGCGGGGCCGGACGCGGACATCATCGTCGGCATCCTGCGCGGGCGGGGCGGCGCGGACCACGGCACGTTCTCGCACTCGCTGACGGCGGTGACCGTCATCGCGCTGATGGGCTACGTCGCGGGGGGCGGGCGGTGGGCGCTGATCGGCGGGCTCACGTACGGATCGCACCTGCTGGTGGACCTGCTGGACGACAGCGGCCCCACCAACCTGATGCTGGGCTGGCCGTTCACGGGCACGCGGCCGTACTCCATCGCCAAGCTGTTTCCCAAGGTGCCGGTGGAGGGCGACGGGATCGTGGATACGGCGCTCAACGTGCTGCGGCCGCACGCGCTCCTCAACCTGCTGCTGCAGACGCTCCTCGCCGCCGTGATCTTCGCGGCGCTGCTGTGGATCGCGTCCGCCATCCGCAGGTGGCGTGCGTCACCTGCCGGCACGAACGTGGGCGGCGTGGCTCAACCGTAAGCTACTCGCCCTTCGCCTTATCCAGGGCTTCCTGAAACCGTTCCACCAGGCGGGCCGAGCCATCCCTGGCAGCCGCCCATTGGACGGAGGGATGTGTGGGGGCGTGCTCCAACTCCCTGCGCAGATCCTGTAGCGTTCGGAGGGTGGATTTCCAGACGAAGGCCTTGGGCTCGAGGGCCCGGAGTTCGGACCAGGCTTTTTCTACGTCGTCGCCAAATCCCTTCTGCAGGAATACGACGACGAGCCTGTCGGCCGCGGCCCAGGGATCCCTGGACAGGCTGGTCGCACGCAGTGCCTTTTCCGCGTCTGCCAATTCCGCCCACAGATCCAGTCCGCCCACGTGCCAGCCGGCACTGCGAATTGCCCCTGGATCCCACAGCACGCGGTTCAGTAGCCGCTGCACTCGGTTGTACAGGCTTTCTTTGCTGCGCGCGGGATGGATCTCGAACTCGAAACCGCGGTCGTACGCCGCGGCCGCATCGGCGTATCGTCCCATGGATCGATAAAGGCCGCCCCGGATTCCATGCACCTCGGCGAGGGCTTCAACGAGGTCGCGCTCGTCCGCTCCGGCCGCCGAACCCGCCGCGTCGATCGTGTCTCCGTACTCCCCCCAGAGCACTTCCAGGAGGCGGCACGCATCCTCGATCAGCGGGGCAGCCCGTTCCAAGTCGCCGTCTTCGCGCGCGGTGCGGGCCCGATCTTTCCGCCGCAGGGCTTCTTTGATGGTCGTGTTCATGGGGGTCCGTTCATCTCCCTGTCTTCCGCGCGCCGGAGGACCGCCCGGATCTTCTCACGGATGGCGGTGCAATCGGCTCGAGGGTCCTGTGCCAGTTCCCGCACGAGCACCGTGCCGATGTCGAACCAGTCGCTCCACGGAGCGGAGTCCAGACGCACTTCCGTCGTCACTTCGTCGAGTCCCTCCGTAAGGCCGTATCGCTGGTCCAGGTAGTACCATGCAGCGAGCAGCCGGTCACGCGCGCTTTCCTCGGCTCCACCCCGGTACCGCGGGTTGTTGCCGTAGACTCCGCGGAACTCGGGTTCCTGGTCCGGGTCGCGGCCAATGACCTGCTCCGCGGCGGAGACCAGTTCCTTCCAGACGGGTACACTCCAGTCTTCGGATTCGGGAGCAATGGAGGCTTCCATCTGCCGATAGACGAAACCGGGAGAGATCCCTGCCCCACCCGACATCCAGGAGGCCCCGGTCCCTTCGCGCAGTGCATCCGCAAAGGAGCTCAGGCGGGATTCGAACGCGGTGTCGCCTGGTCCGCCTGCGGCGTGGTCGTACACCAGCGGCGCGAGGAGGCGAACGATGCCCTCCGTGGTTCGTGCCCACGCATCGGAACGGTGGATCGTGTTGAAGGGAGGGATCCGGCTGGCCGCGAGCCGGACCCCCAACTCGTAGAACACGTTGGGACTTTGTCCCGTCCAGTCTACCACACAGAACTGCGTCCGGCGGATCGCCGCATACAGCTTGGCAGCGGTTCGCTCCGGCGAGTCGGACTGGACGATATACATCGTCTGGCCCTCTGCTACGCTGGCCACCCGGCTCACCAGCCAATCGCCATTGATGCCGCGGTACTCCGCGGCGAAGGGTGCGAGGAGGAGCACGGCCTTGTCCGGCCCCTGTTCGCGGAAGTGGGCAGGGTCCGGTCCCAGGCGCCGCACTTCCTCGTAGGCGGGGAGGTCACGGTAGAGGGTCCCGATACGTTCCGCGCGTTCCAATCCCGCATCGAACACGCGCCTCAAGCGGTTCACAAAATTGTTCTCCTTCCCCCATCCATATACGCTCACATCGCGGATGAGGAAGGGGAGGAGGGGAACGTAAAACGGCGCGTCCTCCTGCGCCGGTTCCTGCGTGCCTTCCAGGAACCGGGACGTCAGCACGGTGAGACTTCGCCGCGCGACAGAGCGGATGCCCAGAAGCACCATTGCCTCGGCAGAAAGGCTCGCCCCCCCGTCACCGGACGGTGTCGGCTTTTCTCCGGCAGGGGTCAGCGAGGGCTCCCCGCCAAGCGTCTCTGGGGTGGGGGGCGGCGTGACGTCGAATACCGCTACCTGGGCCCGGCAAAGAATGCGTACAGCCCTGCCAAGCTGCTGGGCCGAAGCGAACGCTTCGGCGGGATCAATCGATACCGGGATCAGGGCGTCACGCTTCCGCCGGGCTGCTTCCCGCCGCAGGGTAGCGGCGACGGCGTCGCAGACCGTCGTGCCCGTGACGGTTCGCTGCTCCACCACC
>DASQZE010000535.1:0-8494 GCA_035638875.1 Longimicrobium sp. | reverse complement strand
CGCGGCACAGGCAGGCACGGCGTCCGCGCCCGCCTCCGCTCAGATGATCTCCCTGCCGCGCGACATCCACTCCTTCGCGCGGCCGGACGAAGCCCGCGTGTCGCACGTAAGCGTGGACCTGCGCGCGGACTTCCAGGCGCGCACCCTCGGGGGCACGGCCACGCTGGACGTGCAGGCGGCGCCCGGCGCGGACGAGATCGTCCTCGACACCCGCGACCTGGAGGTCCAGCGGGTGACCGACGTCTCCGGGCAGGAGATCCCGTGGGAGTTCGGCGCGGCGGATTCCGTGCTGGGCCGGCCGCTCACCGTGGGGCTGGCGCCGGGGACGCGAAAGATCATCATCCACTACCGCACCACCCCGCAGGCCGGCGCGCTGCAGTGGCTCACCCCCGAGCAGACGGCCGGCAAGCGCCAGCCGTTCCTGTTCTCGCAGGGGCAGGCCATCCTCACACGCACCTGGATCCCCACACAGGACTCGCCCGGCATCCGCCAGACGTACGACGCGCGCATCACCGTCCCCGCCGGGCTCACGGCCGTCATGAGCGCCGACATGCTCACGCCGCAGGGCGAGCCGGCCGAGGGCGGTCGGGCGTTCCGCTTCCGGCTGAACACGCCCGTGCCGCCGTACCTCATCGCGCTGGCCGTGGGCGACCTGGCGTTCCGCGCCACGGGGCCGCGCACGGGCGTGTGGACGGAGCCGTCCGTGCTGGACCGCGCGGCGAACGAGATGGCGGAGCTGGAGAAGTTCGTGGATGCCGCCGAGGCGCTGTACGGGCCCTACCGCTGGGGTCGCTACGACGTGCTGGTGCTGCCGCCGTCGTTCCCCTTTGGCGGGATGGAGAACCCGCGCCTGACCTTCGCCACGCCGACGATGCTCGCGGGCGACCGGTCGCTGGTGTCGCTGATCGCGCACGAGCTGGCGCACTCGTGGAGCGGCAACCTGGTCACCAACGCCACGTGGTCGGACTTCTGGCTCAACGAGGGGTTCACCACCTACTTCGAGAACCGGATCATGGAGGCGCTGTACGGCCCGGAGCGCGCCACCATGCTGGCGGACCTGGGCTGGCAGAACCTGCAGACCGCCATCGAGGGCGCGGGCGGAATGCAGCACGCGGACACGCGCCTGCACATCGACCTCGCCGGCCGCGACCCCGACGCGGGGATGACGGAGATCCCGTACGAAAAGGGCGCCACCTTCCTGCGCACGCTGGAGCAGGCCGTCGGGCGCGAGCGGTGGGATGCATACCTGCGCTCGTACTTCGACCGCCACGCGTTCAAGCCGATGACGACGGAAACCTTCCTCGCGGACCTGCGAGGCAACCTGCTGCGTGGCGACGCCGCGCTGGAGCAGCGGCTAATGCTGGACGAATGGGTGAACGGCACGGGCATCCCGTCCAACGCCGTGCGCCGCGAGTCCGGCGCGTTTGCCCGCGTGGAGGCCCAGGCGCAGCGCTTCGTGGCCGGAACGCCAGCGTCGCAGCTGGCGGCGGCGCAGTGGACCACGCAGGAGTGGCAGCACTTTCTGGGCGCGCTGCCCCGCGGGCTTACGGCCGCGCAGCTGGGCGACCTGGACCGCGCCTTCCGCCTTTCCGAGCAGGGCAACAGCGAGATCCTGTTCGCCTGGCTGCAGATCGCCGTCCGCCACCGCTACCAGCCGGCCATGCCCGCGCTGGAGCGCTTCCTGACCAGCCAGGGACGCCGCAAGTTCGTGCGCCCGCTCTTCACCAGCCTGATGGCAGAGGGCGAGTGGGGGCAGGCGCTGGCCCGGCGCATCTACGCGAGTGCCCGCCCCGGCTACCACCCGCTGACGGTCAGCTCGGTGGACGAGATCGTCCGCATGTAGCGCCGCTGGAAGGCATCGTACGAAAGGAGCGCCCGCCCCTGGAAATCAGGGGCGGGCGCTCGCTTTTCCCGCAGTTCCGCCATTCCCCACTGTTCCGACGCAGACCCGTCCGGAGCGCTCCTTTTTTCTTCTTGGCCCGGACAAGCTGGACGATTAGCCTTCTCCCCCTGTGATGTCATAAGTGCGCAGAGTGCACTTGACATTTGCACGACTCGCGTCGTACAATTGAGGGAGGACGGATGGGATTCAAGGAATACCGGACGCTACTGGTGGAGGCACTGCGATCCAAGCAGTACATCAACGAAGAGCGTACGGATGCCGAGGAGAAGAACCTGCTGTACGGTGACGCAGCGTACGAAGAATTGGTGGTTCGGCTGCTCCTGCGCTGTGCAGGATGGGAGTACAGTACAAGCAGGCACCACTTCCGCGACGCAGACTGTCACATCTTTACCCCAACCCTGGGAGGCGATCGGTGGTACATAAAGGCCTACTGGCACCGCGGAGTCGCCGTGGTCGTCAGCGTGCACAGGTGACGCAGCACCTGTGGAAGGAAGGCGACCCGGGTATCGGCGGCTGCCCCGATTGCACGCCCGAGGTGGACACGCGCATGCAGGTGGGTACCTATCACGAGACGAATGGCGGCGGAACGAGCATTGAGGTATCGGGCGTGCTGCTCGACATGTGCGAGCGGTGTGGCACCACCATTGGCATCCCCGCCCAGTCCACGCCGCGGATCCGCGAGGTGCGGGTTCCGCTCAAGGAAGAGCAGCTGGAGGCGCGCATTCCGACGCACCTGGAGGACGTGATCTACCTGCTCGCCCGGGACTTTGCCGCGCCGGTGCAGGCGTTCCGTCCGGCGGTGCTGCGCTTTTACCTGGCCGAGCTCATGCGCGATCCGGCGCTCGCCGAGCGCGTGCGGCTGCTGGCCGAGTCCGAGCTGGCGGACGCACCCGCGCGGACGCGTGTCTCGCTGCGCGTGCCGGCGGAGCTGCTGGAGGATGCGCGGGCGCAGGCGCGCGCGGCAGGGATCGCCAAGGACAGCGACCTGGTCCGCGGCCTGCTCCTCGCCGCCAAGGAAGACGTGCTCGACCGCCGCCACCCCGAGCGCATCGCGCGCCTCAGCGGCGCCGCGCAGGCCGGCGGCGCCTACCGCCGCCCCTCCCCGTACCTGTCGCCCCCGCTGTGATGGAAAGAGGACCGGGCTTCCCCGTCGAAAGCCGGTCCTCTGATCATCCCCACTTTCGCACTTTCGCACTTTCGTACTGTCTTCTCACCGCAGCAGCGGGGCCAGCAGCCACACCGCGCCGGTGATGACGATGATGCCGATCACGTCCAGGATGATGCCGTAGCGCACCATCCGCATGAGCGGCACGTAGCCGGAGCCGTAGACGATGGCGTTGCAGGGCGTGGAGACGGGGAGCATGAAGCCCAGGCTGGCCGCCATCGTCGCGCCGAGCGCCGGGACGAACGGGTCCGCGCCCTGCGCCACGGCAATGGAGATCACCACGGGCACCACCATGTTGGCCGACGCGGTGTTCGATGTGGTCTCCGACACCAGCACGGCCACCACCACGGAAGCGAACAGCAGCCCGAACTCGCCGTGAACGGGAAGGATGCCCGTCAATCCACGTCCGACCGCCTCCGCCAGCCCCGTCTGGAACGAGAGCACGCCCAGCGCGAACCCGCCACCGTACAGCAGGATCACCCCCCAGTCGATCTTCGCCGCCTCGTCCCAGGTGATGGCCCGCGCGCCGCCGTTCCCGGGCAGGAGAAAGAGGAGCAGCGCCCCCAGCAGCGCCGCGGTGGATTCCGGCAGGCGCGCGCTCATCTGCCGGTAGATGCCGCTCGTCTCGCCCATCGTCAGCGCGAACAGGCCGGGGGTGATCCACAGCACCGCCGTCACGCCGAACGCGATCGCCACGGACTTTTGCCCGCGCGACCAGTGGCCCAGCGAATCGCGGGCGCGGCGGATGACCTCCGTGCCGTCGCCCAGCGTTTCCACACCGGCGGGGGAAAGCGCGTTCAGGTACAGGTACAGGCAGATGAACAGCAGCACCACCACCGGCACGCCGACGGTCATCCACTCGAAGAAGGTGATGTCCTCGTTCAGCATGCCGCGGATGAAGCCGATGCCGATCACGTTGGGCGGCGTGCCCACCGGCGTCGCCAGGCCGCCGATGGAGGCGGCGAACGACGTCATCAGCATCAATCCCGTGGCGTAGCGGGGGTCGATGGTGGGCTTTCCCGCCCCGCCGCCGGCCATCATCACCGACAGGATGGACATGCCGATGCCGAACATCATGGCGGTCGTGGCCGTGTTCGACATCCAGGCGCTCAGCGTGGCCGTCACGGCGCCGAACGCCAGCAGCACGCGCGACGGCCGCCCGCCGATCCACTTCATCGCGAGCACGCCGTACGCCATCCGCCGGTCCAGACCGTGGAGAAAGATGGCGCGGGCGATGATGAACGAGCCGATGAACAGGAAGATGAGCGGATCGGCGAAGGGCGCGAAGACCTCCTTGGCCGGCGCCACGCGCAGCACGACCGCCGCCGCCGCGCCCAGCAGCGCCGTGACGGGCATGGGCAGCGCTTCCGTGATCCACAGGATGACGACGGCCGCCATCACCGCCGCCAGCCGGTGCGCCTCGGGCTTCATCCCGTCCAGGGGCGCCAGCAGCAGCGCCGTAAAGACGATGGGCGCCAGGACGAAACCCGTGCGCTGGCGGATCCGCTCGAAGCGCTCCTCGCGTTCGGTGAGCACCTGGCGGACGGGCGCCGCGGCGAACGTCGATTCTTCGGCGGATGGGGTCACGAGCGGGCGGCAGCGGGAGCGTCAGGAAGGAAGTCGCGGGCAATCTGCCGCGTCCGCAGCCGGATCGCCAGCGCAGGGGATCAATGATTTGAACGCAGAGTTCGCAGAGTAAAACAAGATGAGTACGCAGAGAACTGGATTCGAGCAGTTCTCTGCGCACTCTCCATTCTACTTCGCGGACTCTGCGTTCAAATGCAGTTCAGGCTGGCCTACCTTGGTGAGGGTCAGCCCGTGACGCGGACGACGTGGTTGTCCTTTTTGCCCTTGCGGAGCAGGAGCACCTGGCCGTCGATGGCGTCATCCGCGCGGACGCGCTGGTCGATGGCCACCACGCGCGCGCCGTTCAGCGACACGCCGCCGCCCTGGATCAAGCGCCGTGCCTCGCCCTTGGACGCGGCAACGCCCGCCTCCGCCAGCAGGTCCACGACGGCCATCCCCTCCCCTTCCAGCCGCGCACGTTCGATCTCCGTGGACGGCACGTCGGCGAACACGTCCAGCAGCTCCGCCGCGGGCAGCTCCTGCGCGGCCACGCTGCCAAAGAGCACGCCCGTGGCCCGCTCGGCGCGCGCGAGGCCGTCCTCGCCGTGCACCAGCCGCGTGACCTCGGCGCCCAGGCGGCGCTGGGCCACGCGCGCGGCGGGGTTCTGCCCGTGCTCCGCCATCACCCCCGCGATCTCGTCCAGCTCCAGGAAGGTGAACGACTTGAGGTAGTGCTCCACGTCGCGGTCGTCCGTGTTCAGCCAGAACTGGAAGAAGCGGAAGGGCGAGGTGCGCTCGGCATCCAGCCACACCGTCCCCGCCTCCGTCTTGCCGAACTTTACGCCGGCGGAGGTGGTGACGAGGGGAAAGACGATACCGTGCGCGTGGCGGCCACGGGTGCGGCGGATGAGCTCCATCCCCGCGGTAATGTTGCCCCACTGGTCGCTGCCGCCCATCTGCAGGTGGCAGGCGTAGCGGTCGCTGAGCACGGCGAAGTCGTGGGCCTGCAGCAGCGAGTACGCGAACTCCGTCACCGACAGGCCGCTCTCCTGCTCCAGCCGGCGCGACACGGAGTCCTTGGCCAGCATGTAGTTGACCGTAAAGTGCTTGCCCACGTCGCGCAGGAACTCGATGAGCCCCAGCCCGCCCAGCCACTCGTGGTTGTCGATGAGCTGCGCCGCGTTCGGCCCGTCGAACGCCAGGAAGCGCTCCAGCGTGCCGCGCAGCCCCTCCACGTTGCGCTCCACGTCGGCGCGGGTAAGCAGCTGCCGCTCCACCGTCTTGCCGCTGGGGTCGCCGATCATCCCCGTGCCGCCGCCCACCAGCGCGACGGCCCTGTGCCCCGCGCGCTGCAGCCGCATGAGGGCGGTGATGGGAAGGAGCGAGCCCACGTGCAGGCTGGACGCCGTGGGGTCGAAGCCGATGTACGCCGTCACGGGCCCGCTCTCGAACAGCTGCCGCACGCCTTCGCTGGCGGTGTGGACGAGGCCGCGGGCCTGCAGGTCGTCGAAAAAGCTGGTGCTCATCGCTGATGGTCCCATCACGTGCGCCATTGTGGATTCCGAGAAGGCGGGAGTTTACCGCAATCGCCGCCCCGGGGCAAAGACTGTCGTCTCCGCCGGGCGCGGAGGCCAGGATCCGATTCGTCCCACGTCCGTACAGCACCCGTTTAAGGACGTATTTGGCACGAAAAATGAATCCCGCTCAGGAGTGTCCCGCCTGCGGGTACGTTTTCCATCCCCACCGTAGCCTGACCCCAACCAGCACACATCGATTTCATCTCGTGAGGATCCGTCGACCCACCGTTCGGACCACCGCTCGCATGTCGCCGTCGTGCTCCACGCACGGGCGGCCTGCGCGTGTTGGCGCGGCGGGGCTGCCGCATCCATGCGTTCATCGCGGCCGTGCCCCCGGGGGCGCGGCCGTTTTGCTGGTTCCGCGTCCGCGGGGCCGGCCCCTCACCGCACCACCCTGGAGGATGCATGAAGCTCAAGCTGAACCTGGAGCAGCTCACCGTCGACTCGTTCGACACGACCGTCACCGATAAGCCCAAGGGCACGGTGTTCGGCGAGCAGTGCACGTGCTACACGAACTGCACGTGCCCGGGCTGCCCCACCTGCGCTGCCACGTGCAACTATACCTGCGACGACGCGACCTGTCCCAACTGCCCCACCTGCGCCAACACGTGCAACAACTGCCCCGTCGGCACCTACGACTCGTGCGACGGCTACTGCACCCAGTACGACGCGACGTGCCGCGGCTATGGCACGTGCGGCATCTATCCGTGCAGGGAAGTTCCCTGAGACCGGGGCACGGCGTGCCCAGCGGTGGATGAGCGAAAGCCCGGCCGGGAGACACTCCCGGCCGGGCTTTTCATCATCCGTCACGATCGAACGAGCTCAAGAGGATGGATGCGGATCAATCCGCGTCCATCCTCCTCCCCGTCAGTGCGACACGGCCGTCGGCACGTTGCGGGTGGTGGTGGTGCCGTCGCCAATCTGGTTGAAGTTGTTGCGGCCCCAGCACCACGCCTGCCCGGTGGTATCCAGGGCGCACGACTTGGCCGCATCCACCGAGGCAAACGCGAATGAGACGCCCGTCGGCATGGTCACCGCGGCGGGAATGCGGCTGGCCGCGCCGGCGCCGTTGCCCAGCTGCTGCGACGCATCGCCGCCCCAGCAGTACGCGCTGCCGCCGGCATCCACCGCGCAGGTGTGGTCCAGCCCCGTGGTGATGGAAACGAACGCCAGCGCGCCCTGCTGCACGGCAACGGGCGCGTTGCGGTCCACGAGGGTGCTGTCGCCCACCTGCCCCGCGGCGTTCTCCCCCCAGCAGTACGCCTGGCCGCCGCTGGTGAGGCCGCAGGAGTGGCTGTAGTTGGAGCTTACAGCCACGAACGTCACACCCGAGGGCTGCTGCACCACCTGCGGAATCCGGCCCCCGAAGGTGCTGCCGTTGCCCAGCGCGCCGTCGCCGTCGTACCCCCAGCAGTATGCCTGGCCGGCGCCGTCCAGGGCGCAGGTGTGGCTGAAGCCGGCCGAGATGGAGGTGAAGGCCAGGCTCCCCTGCAGTGTGGCCGTGGGGCTGATGCGGTAGTTGTTGATGGTGCTGTCGCCCACCTGTCCGGAGGTGTTCTGTCCCCAGCAGTAGGCCTGCCCGCTGCCGTTGAGTCCGCAGGTGTGTGCGTTCCCCGCGTCGACCTGGGTAAAGGCGATGCCGCCCAGCGGCAGCACGGCCACGGGCATCAGGGGGAGCACGGTGGTGCTGTCGCCCAGCCGGCCGTCGGCGTTGTGGCCCCAGCAGTACGCCTGCCCGGCGCTGGTGAGGGCGCAGGTGTGCGCGCCGCCGGCCGTGATGCGGTCAAAGGTCACGCCCGACGGGTGCAGCACGGCCACCGGGGTCGCCGTCGCAGCGGCGGTGCTGTCGCCCAGCTGGCCGAAGGCGTTGCGCCCCCAGCAGTAAGCCTGTCCGCCGCTGGTGAGCCCGCAGGCGTGGTCGCGCCCGCCGTCCAGCGTGTCGAACGCGTTGGTGGGAACCACCGTCAGCGACGGCGCGCCGGCTTCGGGCGCGGTGGCCGCGGAGGGAAGCCGGTCGGTGCAGGCGGAGAGGAGCAGGACCGCCGCGAGCGCGAGCGGCAGGGTGTGGATGGATCGCGTTTTCATCGAGCCTCGGGGGATTGGATGTGGGATCGGGAAGACCTGCGGCAGGCACCCTGAATGGTGCCCGTAAACGGACGTCTCGTCAATGGCAATTTTGTCCGAATTTGAAAGTGACGATGATGAGCCTGGAAGCCGGGCGGCGTCTGCCCGCCCGGCCTCCCTTTCCGTCCGCGTCAGGTGGCGGTGATGGTCCCGGCGGCG
>DASQZE010000534.1:0-4288 GCA_035638875.1 Longimicrobium sp. | reverse complement strand
GGCGCAACTTCTTTACGGAGATTGCGCCGTGCACGGCCGTGCGCGACTTTCAGGGCCGCTTCGAGGAGGGCGTGCAGCGGGGCGAGCTGGACGCGACCTTCGCCTACCAGTTCCGGTTTGCGGACGAACGCACCAAGGACGTCTCCATCACCATGTCGTACCGCCCGCACAGCGACCACGTGTGGGTGGTCGTGGAGCGTCCGTGACGGCCCCCACCCAGGCGCCGCCGCCCGGCGGGCCCCGCACCGACCCCCACGGAGAGAGCGTCATGCGCGAGGTGCTGGACAGGACGGAACTGCACGCCCGCTTCATGAGCGACCTGCACCGCCACCCCGACGCCACCGGCAGCGAGTTCGTCTTCGAGCTCGACTACAAGCCCGAGGGCCCCGGCGGATGCAACTGGTACCCGCTGGCCACCATCGAGCTGTGGCGCGGCGACCTGATGAGCAACCTGCGCGTGTTCCGCGACGTGCGCGAAAGCCTGTCCGCCCGCTACAACGTCGTCCCCCCCTCGCCCGCCGAGCTCGCCGCCGCCAACGCCGTCGCGGCGGGCTGACGGGAGACCGGCCGGCCCGACCGCAGTCCATCTGGGGAGGAACGGGCGGCGTTCGTGCACCGGCGGAGCGCCCCTCCCCCCGGCCCCCTCCCCGCTCGTTCCTCGCGGAGAGGGGGAGACCTTTGAGCGCGCGGGCAGTTGGCGTCCCCTGAGCGAAGGTCTCCCCCTCGCCCGTACAGGCAGGCAACCGAGGGTGCCGGCAGGTGGTGTACGGGAGAGGGGGCCGGGGGGTGAGGGCCCCGCGCGGACCCGGCGGTCCGGACGCCGTTCTCCCCTCTCCGCGCGGCAGTTTGCGCGGGGAGGGGCCGGGGGAGGGGCGCCGTTGCGTGAGGGATGCGCGCCCGCAGGGCCGAGACCCCGGAGTGGACGGCACAGCAGTATCGTGCCGGCCGCGCAGGGGGCTCGGCGCCGTTGGCAACGGTTGTATCGTTGCCTACGGCGCGCGCAGCCCGACCCGGAGCGCAGCGGAGGGGCACGCCCAAGCACCGTAGTTCCAAGTAACCAGTGCCAGGTGCCGAGTGCCAGGTGCCGCGACGGGCCAGCTCCGCCACAAAGGCTGCACACCTCCGCTCATCCACGCCTCATCCCCGCCTCATCCCCGCCTCATCCACGCCTCATCCCCACCGTCGATCCGGCGCCCTTTCCACGCCCTCCCCCCCGGCAGCATTATTGCCGTAGGCGCCCGCGTCCCACACGCTCCGGGACGCCAATCATCAAGCATCGACGCCACGAACACCTGAGCCCCCAGCGAGCACCCATGGCGGACCGGTACGTCTATTTTTACGGCGCGGGAGAGACGGAAGGCAGCAAGGAGATGAAGGACCTGCTGGGCGGCAAGGGCGCCGGCCTGGCGGAGATGGCCCGCATCGGCGTTCCCGTGCCCCCGGGCTTCACCATCACCACCGAGGTCTGCCGGCTGTACCTGCGCGCCGGGACGTATCCCGACGGGCTGCGCGAATCCGTCGCCGCGTCGCTGCAGCGGCTGGAGCGCGCCACGGGCAAGACGTTCGGCGGATCGGCGGCGCCCCTGCTGGTGTCCGTGCGCTCCGGTGCGGCGTTCAGCATGCCGGGGATGATGGACACCATCCTGAACCTGGGACTCAACGACCAGACGGCCGAGGCGCTCGCATCCGAGAGCGGCGACGCGCGCTTTGCGTGGGACAGCTACCGGCGCTTTGTGCTGATGTACGCGGACGTGGTGCTGGGCGTGCACGCGGACCTGTTCGAGCACCGCATGGAAGCCATGAAGCAGGCCCGCGGCGTCTCGCACGACACGGAGCTTTCCGCGGACGACCTCCGCGCCCTGACGGCCGAGTTCAAGGCGCTCGTGCAGGACAAGACGGGCACGCCGTTCCCCGAAGACCCGCAGGACCAGCTGTGGGGCGCCATCCACGCGGTCTTCGGCAGCTGGCAGACGCCGCGGGCGCGGGCATACCGCCGCATCAACAACATCTCCGACGACCTGGGCACGGCCGTGAGCGTGTGCTCCATGGTCTTCGGCAACATGGGCGACGACTCGGGGACGGGGGTGGCCTTTACCCGCGACCCGTCCACCGGCGAGGCGCGCCTGTACGGCGAGTTCCTGGTGAACGCGCAGGGCGAGGACGTGGTGGCCGGCATCCGCGACCCGCTGCACATCGACGGCATGGCGCAGGCGCTGCCCCCCGCGTACACGGAGCTGCTGCAGGCGGCCCAACTGCTGGAGGACCACTTCCGCGACGCGCAGGACCTGGAGTTCACGGTAGAGAAGGGGCGCCTGTACCTGCTGCAGACGCGCAACGCCAAGCGCACGGGCCCGGCGGCCATCCGCATTGCCGTGGAGATGGTGGACGAGGGGCGCATCACGCCCGAAGAGGCGGTGCTGCGGGTGCAGCCGGACCAGCTGGACCAGCTGCTGCACCCCCGCATCGACCCCGACGCGCGGGTGCAGGTGCTCACGACGGCCCTCCCCGCTTCGCCGGGCGCGGCCAGCGGGCAGGTGGTGTTCAACCCCGACGAGGCGGCGGAGCGCGGCCCGCACGAGCCCGTGATCCTGGTCCGCCGCGAAACGTCGCCCGAAGACTTTCACGGGATGGTGGCCGCGCAGGGCATCCTGACGGCGCGCGGCGGGATGACGTCGCACGCGGCCGTGGTGGCGCGCGGCATGGGCAAGTGCTGCGTGGCCGGCGCGGGCGACCTGGTGATGGACGAGGCGCGCCGCCGCTTTACGGTGGGCGACGTGGTCGTGCACGAGGGCGACTGGATTACCCTGGACGGCGGCACGGGGCGCGTGATCCTGGGCAAGGTGCCCACGGTGGAGCCCGAGCCCACGGACGACTTCCGGCGGTTGATGGAGTGGGCGGATTCGTACCGCACGCTGCGGGTGCGCACCAACGCCGACACGCCCAACGACAGCGTGGTGGCGCGGCGCTTCGGGGCAGAGGGGATCGGGCTGTGCCGCACGGAGCACATGTTCTTCGAGGGCGACCGCATCGACGCCGTGCGCGAGATGATCCTGGCGGACAGCGGCGGCGCGCGGGCCATTGCCGTCGCCAAGCTGCTCCCCATGCAGCGCGCGGACTTCGAGGGGATCTTCCGGGCGATGGACGGCCTGCCCGTCACCATCCGCCTGCTGGACCCTCCCCTGCACGAGTTCCTCCCCCACGGCGCGGCCGAGGTCAAGGACCTGGCCCGCAAGCTCCGGCAGGATCCCGCCAAGCTGCGGGCACGGGTGGACGCGCACCACGAAAGCAACCCCATGCTGGGCCACCGCGGCTGCCGGCTGGGGATCAGCTACCCGGACATCACCTGGATGCAGGCGCAGGCCATCTTCGAGGCCGCCATGAACGTGCAGAAGGAGGGCGTGCGCGTCTGTCCGGAGATCATGGTGCCGCTCGTGGGCACGGCCGAGGAGCTGCGCCGCCAGCGCGAGATCGTGGACCAGGTGGCCGAGGAGGTCTTCTACCAGAACGACGCCAGGGTGGACTACCTGGTGGGGACAATGATCGAGCTTCCCCGCGCGGCGCTCACGGCGGACCGCATCGCGGCGCACGCGCAGTTCTTCTCGTTCGGCACCAACGACCTCACGCAGACCACGTTCGGGCTGTCGCGCGACGACGCGGGGCGCTTTCTGCCGGCGTACGTGGAGGGCGGCGTGCTGCCGGACGACCCGTTCCAGACGCTGGACATCGAGGGCGTGGGGCAGCTGGTGGAGCTGGCCACGCGGCTGGGGCGCGGCGTGGTGCCGGACCTCAAGGTGGGGGTGTGCGGCGAGCACGGCGGCGATCCGCGCTCGGTGGAGTTCTTTCACCGCGCGGGGCTCAACTACGTGTCCTGCTCTCCTTACCGCGTGCCCGTGGCGCGCCTGGCCGCCGCGCACGCCGCGCTCAAGGACCGGCCGCGCGCCGGTACGCCCGCGCCGGCCCCCGTGACCGCCGCCGAGCCCGAGGCCACGGCGGCCGACTGAGGAAGGGCTGCCTCACGCGGAGACGCGGAAGACGCGGAGAACAGATTGAGAACTGCAATCGGCAACTACACACGGGGGGAACGGAGGGAACGGAGAACAGCCTAGGCACCTCTGTTCCCCCTGTTCCTCCGTGTGAGCAAAGTGTTTAGGATTACCCCGGCTTGGTGGACACCAACATAAGCCCGTAGATTACGGGCAGGAGGTGACACATGGCCGAGAAACGAAGGCAGTTCACACGCGAGTTCAAGCTGGAGGCGGTGCGGATGATCTCCAGCGGCGAGCGGAAG
>DASQZE010000533.1:0-2910 GCA_035638875.1 Longimicrobium sp. | reverse complement strand
CAGCCGCAGCACCAGCCCCGCCACCAGCAGCGACACCACGGCGTGCAGCAGCACGTTGGTCGCGTGAAAGATGCCCGGCGCGTCGCCGAACAGCGCCCATTCCCCCGCGAAGGAGAGCAGCGTCACGGGGCGGTACAGCTCGTCGGAGTTGGGCCAGTACGCGCTGCCCAGCAGCTCCCCCACGCGCCCCAGCCCGTGCACGAGCGGGTTGCGGAGCACGATGTACTCGTCGTCGAGGGCGTAGCCGTTGCGGACCGCGTTGGCATAGACCGCACAGGCGGCCGCGGCGGCGAGCGCCAGGGCCCCGGCGGAGTGCCGGGGCGCGCTGCGAAGGGATGGCATGGAAAGGGGTTGCGGGCGAAAGGGGGCCAGACCGGCGGCACGCAAGCTGGCGTGCCGTACCGCGCGCCGCAACGGCGGGCCCCTCGTCTTGCAC
This sequence comes from Longimicrobium sp., assembly GCA_035638875.1. Lineage (GTDB taxonomy): Bacteria > Gemmatimonadota > Gemmatimonadetes > Longimicrobiales > Longimicrobiaceae > Longimicrobium. Next base: position 2,474 of record DASQZE010000533.1, on the reverse strand, counting down.
CCTGCACGGAATCATGCAAGAAAGCCCGGCACGGGCACGGACACGGATCGGCGCACGTTCCCTAATCTACCCTTTTGCAACGAGTTGCATTTTGCGCGGCGGTTGGTACACCCGTTGCCTTACTCTGGACCCGGACAGCACGACGAACAGTGCTGGCAGCACCCCCAACACCACCTCACCCCACAGGGAGCTACACAATGCGCAACCTCCGCAACCGCCAGGGCTTCACGCTCATCGAGCTCATGATCGTCGTCGTGATCATCGGCATCCTTGCCGCCATCGCGATTCCGAAGTTCAGCAACGCCTCGGCGCGTGCCAAGGAGAAGGAAGCCGAAGTGATCCTCAAGCAGGTGTACACCATGCAGGGCACCTACCGCGCCGAGCATGGCACCTGGGCCGCCAGCACGACCGACCTGGCCACTGTCGGCTGGGAAGCCCCGACCAGCGTGAAGAACTACACCTGGACGGACGGCCACATCGTCAGCGGCACCTGCCTGGAGCCCATCGGCACGCCCCACAAGGGCAAGGCGATCGACTTCACCACGGGCGCCATCGACCCCGACTGCTAAGCAGCGCCGCAACGGGACCCGGGGATGCGCCACGCATCCCCGGGTCCCGGTTTACTCTCTCTCCTTTCTTCGCTTCATCCTTCTCGCGGAAACCAGCCCATGTTCCCGGAACACCGGCTCTCCCGGCGCGGCTTTACCCTGATCGAGCTGATGATCGTCGTGGTCATCATCGGCATCCTGGCCGCCATCGCCATTCCGCGATTCAATGTTACGTCGCACAAGTCCAAGGAAAAGGAAGCCGACGTGCTCCTTTCCCAGATCTACCGCCTGCAGGAGGCCTACCGGGCCGAGCATGGCGTGGCCGCCGGCAGCGAAACCGACCTGGCGACGGTGGGCTACGAGGCCCCCCTCCTCAAGTACTACGAGTACACGGGCTCGGTAGACGTGCCGCAGTGCCTGAACTCCACGGGAACGTGGAACAGCCGGGGCGTCACGGCGGCGGGCGACATCGAGAACTGCTGACGGAACCATACATCCCGATCAATCCGTGCAGGTGCAGACCCTACCCGTTCCCGCCGCCGGTGCCACCCGCCCCGGCGGCGTGATTCGTTCCGGGCCGGGGACGCGGGACGGGCGCGCCGCCACGCGCCGCCGCCGGCAGCTGATCGTGCTTGTCGCGGTGCTGGCCGGCGCGCTGCTGCGGGTGATGCAGTACGCGGTGAACCGCGCGCTCTGGCTGGACGAGGCGCTCATCGTGCACAACGTGCTGGGCCGCGGGTTCCGGGGCCTGATGGACCCGCTGGAGTTCGGCCAGGCGGCGCCCTACGGCTTTCTGGCGCTGGAGCGGGCGGCGGTGCTGCTGCTGGGCAGCAGCGAGTACGCGCTGCGCCTGGTGCCGCTCTTGGCGGGGCTGGGCGCCCTGGCGCTCTTTCCCGCCGTGGCACGGCGGTACGTCTCCGCGCCGGCGCGGACGGTGGCGGTGGCGGTTTTCGCCCTGGCCCCCTTCCTGGTCTACTACGCGTCGGAGGTCAAGCAGTACTCGCTGGACGTGCTGGTTGCGACCGTGGTGCTGTGGGCCGCGGCGGAGCTGCGCGACCGCCGCCCCGGCGCGGCGGGCAAAGCGATGGCGGCGGGCGTACTGGGCGTGTGGCTCTCGCAGCCCGCCGTGTTCATGCTGGCCGGCGCCGGGCTGGCCCTGATGCACGTCGCGGTGCGCGACGGCGACCGCAGGCGGATGGCGATGCTGGCCGCCGTGGGCGCGGCGTGGCTGGCGAGCTTCGCCGGCTCGTACGCCGTTTCGCGCCGCTCGCTGGGAGACGCGGAATACCTGCAGGCGTTCTGGCGCGACGGCTTCATGCCGCTGCCCCCCGCCTCGGCGGCGGAGTGGGCGTGGCTCCCCGGGCGCATCATCCGCCTGTTCCGCGAGCCGCTGGGCGTGATGGGCGAGAACCCCTTCCCCCTGCTGCAGCTCCTGCAGACGGCCGCCGGGCTGGCGCTGTGCGCGGCGGGCGTGGCGTGGATGCTCCGGCGCCGCCCCCTGCGGGTGGCCGTGGTAGGCCTGCCGCTCGTGCTCTTGGTGGCCGCCTCGGCCGTCCGCGCCTACCCCTTCGCGGGGGACTACCTGACCTCCGGCCGGGTGCTGCTGTTCCTGGTTCCCTCGCTGGCCCTGCTGCTGGGCGAGGGCGCCGCGCGGGTGTGGCGCGCCGCGCCGGGCGGCCAGGCGGTGGCGGGACGCGCGGCGGCGGCCGTGGCCGTGGCGCTGCTCCTGGCGCCCTCGCTGGTGTACGCCGCCGTGTCCGTGCCGCACGCCCGCGCGGAGGTCAAGCCCCTGCTGCAGTACGCCGCGGAGCAGCGGCGGCCGGGCGACCTGCTGTACGTGTACTACGACGCGCGCCCGCATCTGCTGTACTACGGTGCGCGCTACGGGTGGACGGGCGCCGACACCACGGTGGGGGTCTGCTCGCG
>DASQZE010000532.1:0-1765 GCA_035638875.1 Longimicrobium sp. | reverse complement strand
GCACCCGGATTTCTACTGCTGTCTCACACGGAGGCCACGGAGGCCATCTCCGAAAGCTGGATGGATCGATCACCTCGTTGATCGGGCCGACGGTTGAACTTCCTCCGGGCGCGAATGGTACTTTGGGACGCGCATCCGCCGGGACGTCGCGCCGCGCATGAACATTGCCGCACGGGGACACCGTCCGGCGATCCCCCTCTCCGATCCACAATGATCCCGATGCCCCACCGTTGCGCCCTGCTCGCGTGCACGTGCGTGCTCGCCCTGTTCGCGTCCGCCTGCCGGGACACGCCCACGGACCCGTCCAAGCCGGACGAGTTCGACGTGTCGTTCCTGGGCATGCCCGCGGGCGCGGAGAGCTTTACGCCGCAGGCCGTCGCGGCCGGGCGCGTGGTGGGGACGGCGCGCGTCGGCGGCGCCGCGCGGGCGGTGCAGTGGTTCGCCGGCGCATTCGCGCCCGTGGGCCCGGACGCCCCGGCGGGGTGCGAGAGCGAGGCGCTGGGCGCGCGCGTGGCGTTCACCGTGGGGCAGATCACCTGCGCCGGCCCGGGGGGCGTGCCCGTGGACGCGTACGGCTGGACGGCCGGCATTGCCCCCCACGAGCGCCTGTTCACGGAGCCGTACGGGTTCGTGGACGTGAACCGGAGCGCCGTCGTGGTGGGCACGGTGAACCCGCCCGCGCAGTTCCCGCAGGCCTCCCCGCGCGCGTTCCAGGTGCAGGGAACGACCGTTACCGTGCTTCTCCCGGAGGGTGCCGTCGCCAGCGAGGCGGCGGGCATCAGCGACGACGGCGGGGTGGCGGTGACGGCGTACTACGACTGCGAGGGCCTTCGCGGCTGCTCCGAGACGCGCGCCATGGTGTGGGCCGACGGCGAGTGGACGGAGGTGCCCCTGGTGCCCAACACCGACCGCTCGGTGGCGGCGGCCGTCAGCTCGGCGGGGCACGTGGCGGGGTACTCGCTGGGCGGCGCGGACGGCATCTTCCTGTACGACGCCGTGGACGACGACTTCGACGTGCTGCCGGTGGTGCCGGGGACGGACGTGGAGATTACCGGCACCAACGCCCGCGAACAGGTGGTGGGGACGGGATTTCGCCAGTTCGCCGCGCCGGGGCAGCAGGCCAGCTACGGCATCGTGTGGGGATACGACCAGCAGTACTCCCTGAGCGAGCGCATCGACGACGACGAGCCCTGGGTGGTGACGTCTGCCCTGGCCACGGACGAGGAGGGCCGCATTGCCGGCACCGGCTTCAACACGGAGCTCAAGCTGGAAGGCGCCATCCTGCTCGTCCCCTCGGTGGACTGAGAGCTTCGTACGGCGCGTGGTGGGCAAGGATCGCGCGTGGGTCCGCGTCCACGGCGGCGACCCGTGGCTGCGCGACGGGAGCCCTCTCCCCCGACCGCTTTTTGCTCGTCCCTCGCAACAGCGGTCGACCCCTCCCCCAACTTCGGGGAGGGGTTGTTCGCGTGGCGGAGATCGAGGCCCGAAGCGATGACTGGTCGCAACGGAGTTCTCCCCCTCGCCCGCATGCGACGGGACCTGACGGGTGCAGATCGGTCGGGTGCGGGAGAGGGGGCCGGGGGGTGAGGGCCCGCGCGAGGACGGCGGACCGGACGTCGTTGCGTGAGGGATGCGCGCCCGCAGGGCCGAGAGCCCGGAGCAGGACGGCACAGCAGTATCGTGCCGGCATGCGCAGGGGGCTCGGCGCCGTTGGGCACAGTTGTATCGTGCCCTACGGCGCGCGCAGCCCGACCCGGAGCGCAGC